>DASUPH010000095.1:0-17609 GCA_036276275.1 Candidatus Limnocylindrales bacterium | reverse complement strand
CGAACACCCGAAGGTCCGACACGGGAATCTTGTCCAGATGTCCGACGGTGCCGGCGTAGATCATCGCCACCTGCCGCTCGACCGGGAGCGGCTGGTACTGCGGCTGCTTCGTGATCTCCGACAGCTTCTCGCCACGGGTCAGCTGGTCGCGTGTCGCCTTGTCGAGGTCGCCCGCAAACTGGGCGAAGGCGGCGAGGGAGCGGTACTGGGCGAGGTCGAGCTTCAGGGGCGCGGCCACCTTCCGCATCGCCTTGGTCTGGGCGGCCGAGCCGACGCGCGAGACGGAGATGCCGATGTTGAGGGCCGGCCGCTGGCCGGCGTTGAACAGGTCGGTCTCGAGGAAGATCTGGCCGTCGGTGATCGAGATCACGTTCGTCGGGATGTAGGCGGAGACGTCGCCGGCCTGCGTCTCGATGATCGGGAGTGCGGTCAGGGAGCCGCCGCCGTTCTTCTCGCTGAGCCGGGCCGCCCGCTCGAGCAGCCGCGAGTGGAGATAGAAGACGTCGCCCGGATAGGCCTCCCGCCCTGGCGGCCGCCTCAGGAGCAGCGACATCTCGCGATAGGCCCAGGCGTGCTTGCTCAGGTCGTCGTAGACGCACAGGGCGTCCTTGACGAGGCCCTGGCCGGCGACCTCGACGCCGTTCTCCATGACCTCCTCGCCCATCGCCACGCCGGCGTACGGGGCGAGGTACTGGAGCGGCGCCGGGTCCTCGGCACCGGCGACGACGACGATCGTGTGCTCCATCGCGCCGTTCTGCTCGAGGACGGCCACGGTCTGGGCGACGGTCGAGAGCTTCTGGCCGATCGCGACGTAGATGCAGACGAGGTTCTTGCCCTTCTGGTTGATGATCGTGTCGATCGCGATCGCCGTCTTGCCCGTCTGGCGGTCGCCGATGATCAGCTCGCGCTGGCCGCGGCCGATCGGGATCAACGCGTCGATCGCCTTGATCCCGGTCTGGACCGGCGTATCGACCGACTGGCGGACGATGACGCCGGGCGCGATCCGCTCCACCGGCCGGGTCGTCTTCGTGTCGATCGGGCCTTTGTCGTCGATCGCCCGGCCGAGCGGGTCGACGACCCGACCCAGGAGCGCCTGTCCGACCGGGACCTCGACGACACGACCGGTCGTTTTGACGGTGTCGCCTTCCTTGATCGCCCGCGAGTCGCCGAGGATGACCGCACCGACGGTCTCCTCCTCGAGGTTGAGGGCCATGCCCATGACGCCGTCGGGGAATTCGAGCATCTCCGACGCCAGCGCGGCATCGAGCCCGTAGATCTGGGCGATTCCGTCACCGACCTCGACCACGGTGCCGACGCTGCGGGTCTCGACGCCGGCGTCGAACTGGTCGATCGACGACTTGATGATGCTGGTGATCTCGTCGGAACGGATGGCCATGTTGTTCTCCCGAAGGGCGGAGGCGGTTCGCTTGGGTGGGCGGGTGGGGCGGGTGGGCGGGTGGGGCGGGTGGGCGGTTTGAACGATCTCGGCAGTTGGGTCTGGACGAGCCCGGCAGCCGGGCCTAGATGGTTCCGGCGGCGAGCTGGTTCCGCAGGCGCTCGAGGCGGCCCCGGACGCTCCCGTCGATGAGTCGATCGCCGATCCGGACGACGACCCCGCCGATCAGGTCGGGGTCGACAGCGGTCTCGAGCGCGACCTGATTGCCGGACATCTGCTCGAGACGGGCGGTGATCGCCACGATCTCCGCGTCCTCCAGGGGGCTCGCGCTCGTGGCGATGGCGTGAACGACGTTGTTGCGCTTGTCGTCGAGCCGGCGAAGCTCCGCCGCGACGCGCGGCAGCTGCCGGATTCGGCCCCGCCGCAGGAGCAGCAGAATCAGGTTCCGAACGGGGTCGCTGAGATCGGCGAAGACGCCCGAGACGATGTCGACCCGCTGCTGCAACGGCAGGGCGGGGTTCGCCAGGGTCTCGCCGAGATCTGCGCTGTCGAGGGCCGCCGCCGCCCGGTCGAGCTGCTCCCGCCAATCCTCGACGGTCTCGTCGCGGAGGGCGATCTCGAAGGCGGCCTCGGCGAAGCGCCGTGGCGCACTGTCGCGGCGAGCCATCAGCTGCTCGAGCTCCCGCCCGAACCCTTGCCGGAGGCGGGCTCGCCGGTCTCCGCGATGAACTGCTCCACGAGCCGCTTCTCGCGCTCGGACGTCATCGTCTCGCCGACCACCCGACTCGCTGCGCGAAGGGCGAGGTCGGCGACCTCGGCCCGGAGCTCGCCGATGGCGCGCTGCTTCTCGGCCTCGATGTCGGCGGCCGCGCGCTCGCGCAACCGCTCCAGCTCGGCCTTCGTGGCGGCGATGTCCGCTTCGCGCGACTCCTGGGCGATCTTCTGGGCTCGCCCCAGGATCTCGTTCGACTCCCGGCGCGCCTCCTGGAGCGCGGCGACACGCTCCGCCTCGGCACTCTCGCGGTCGCGGCGGGCCTGCTCCGCGTCCTTCAGCCCCTCCTCGATCCGTGTCTTGCGGTCGGCGAGCATCTTCGAGATCGGCTTGAAGGCGAAGGTCCAGATCAGCGCGATGAAGACCACGAAGTTGGCCGCCGCGATGATCACCTGGAACAGGTTGACCTGGAACAGGGCCTCGACTTCGCCTTCGGCGTTCAGGCGGACGACCTCGTGCCCGATGCCGGACACGACGGCCAGCAAGTCCACGATGGCTTCTCCGTTCTCGGTCGGCTACGCGGCGGCGGGCTTGATGAAGATCGCGAGCAGGCCGACGACGATCGCGAGGACGCCGAGGCCTTCGGCGAACGCGGCGAGGATGATCGCGATGCCGCGGATCTGGCCGGCCGCGTCGGGGTTGCGACCGATCGCCTGGGCCGACATGCCGGCCAGGATGCCGATGCCGATGCCGGGGCCGAAGACCCCGAGAGCGGCGATACCGGCGCCGATGTTCTCCATTCGAGTGTTCCTCCTGTTCCCCGAGTGGGCTCGGGATTCATCCAACCGTCGATCGGTCGCGCCTCTGCGCGCGCGTGGTCAGTGTGCGGGCTGGAGTCCCGAGGGCTCCTTCCCATCGATCGCGTCGAGGACCTCCTCGGCGACGTGCCCCTCCTCCTCGTGATGGCTCTCGATGGCAAGCACGATGAACATCAACGTCAGGACGCTGAAGATGAGGGCCTGGATCGCATTGAGCATCAGCTCGAGCCCGATGAGCAGCACCGGGATGAAGCCGATGGTGAGCGTGGTGATGACGCCGAGGGCGACCTCGCCGCCGTAGATGTTGCCGAACAACCGCATCGAGAGCGTGACGGGCTTGACGAACTCGAGCATCAGCTCGATCAGGCCGACGAACATCGCGATGATGCCGGCGCCGATCCCGTTGCGGAACTCGTAGATCGGGAAGAACTTGCCGAGGTAGCCGCGGACGCCGAGGTGACGGAAGCCCTCGATGTGGAAGATCAGGAAGCTCACGAGGGCCATCCCGAGCGTGATGTTCACGTCGCTCGAGGGCGCTCGCAACAGCGGGATCTTGCCGACGGGCGGGACCAGGCCGATCCAGTTGTCGAACAGGATCAGGATGAAGGCCGCGGCAAAGATCGGGATGTAGGGTCGGGCCGCCGGACCGGCGATCCCGACGCCGAAATCGCTCAGGAACTCGTAGACGGTCTCGATCACGTTCTGGCCCCGGCGGGGGATGAGCTTCGAGCCACGGACCATGAGGAACGCGCCGACCAGCACGATCGCCATCACGATCCACATCGTCAGGATCGTGTTGCTGATGCTCGGCTGGAAGTAGACACCGACCGGAGGCGGCGCGGCGGCGTTCGGGTCGAAATTGATCACCGAGTGCGGCGCGGGGAACTCGAGGCCGTTCTCGATGAAGCAGGCCGGGAACGCGCACTCGGCCTCGCCTTTCTTGGAGACCTGCGGGAACGCGACGAAGGCGATGACGTCGAGGACGATGACAAAGGCGACGAGGGCGAGCCAGCGCGGGGCGATCCGACGACCCGGCTTCGGCTGGGTCGCCGGATCGGTGCCGGAGGCTTCCGCGACCTCGTCGGTCGCGACCTGCTCGCTCGACACGCTCCCTCCACACACAGGAGCGCGGCCCGGCGCCGCGCTCGATCCTTGGCCGTCCCGCCGCAGCGGGGCTATTCGATCGTATTCAGAAACCGGGTGACCAGCCGGTAGATCATCACCGTTCCGGACCCGGCGCCGATCAGGAAACCGATGATCACGAAGATCGGCAGGGTCCCGAGTTGCTGATCGACCCAGCGGCCGACCAGCACGCCGATCAAGGTCGTGACGAGGAGGGAGATGCCGATCTCGGAGAAGAGGACGGCGTATGCCCCGCCCCGTCCGGGCTCGATCATGGGCGTCCTGACAAAGCCGGCGGAGTATAGCAGGTGGCGCCTGAAAATCGCCACCGCGACGGGCCCGCCTGGCGGCTCCATCGAACGGCCCAGGCCGGGGTTCGACTGCCCGGCGGAAGCCTCCGTCTGGCGTCAGGAGGGTGTTCGTGCAGGTGTAATCGAGGCCTCGGGCGGCGATGGCGTCGGTGTCGGGGCGGGCGTGGGCGTCGGTGTCGGCGTCGGTGTCGGCGTCGGCGTGGGCGTGGGCGTGGGCGTGGGCACCGGCGTGGGCACCGGCGTGGGCACCGGTGTGGCGGTCGGGCGGTGGGTCGGCCGCGGCGTCGGGGTCGGCGTGCGGCCGGGCGTCGCCGCGTGCGGCGCACCGGTCGCCGCGGACTTCGGACCCGCGGCCTTCGCCGGCCGGTCCGTCGATGTCCCGCCCGGGGGCTCGGCAGCGGGCGAACCCGGCTCGACCGCAGGCCCACTCGAGGTCGCACCCGTCGTCGCACCGAGAGCGGGCCGGCCCGTCTCCCCGAGGACCCCACCGCCAGGGCCGCGCGAAGCCAGGACGACGCCAAGCGCGACGATGCAGAGGACGAGGATCGCGGCGATTCCTGCGAGACGTCGCTGGAGGACCAGGGTGGCGGCCGGGTGCGACTGGCGGCGCCGCCGGACCCCGGAGCCGCCGCGGACCGGTGCGAGGGGCGATCGGCTCGCGGATCCGGCCGAGGCGTATCCAGCCGGGTAGATCCCGAGGGCCCGCAAACGCGACCCGGAGGCCGCGAACCGGGTCGCCATGGCCGCGTCGCGATCGCCGCTCCCGTCCCAGGGTGATCGCGCCGTCAGACGGCGGAGTGCCCACATGCCGATCGATTCGTCGACGATCCGGGGCACTCGCGCCCGCCCCGCCTCGTCGCGCGGGACGAAGCGGACCGCAATCGCGATGAAGCCGAGGACGACAAGCGTCCCGACGATCCATTCCACGGGCGTCGACGTACCCCCTGCGTCGGCCGATCCGAGCCGACCGGAGGCGATCCTAGCATCCGATCACGTTCGGCCCCGCCGATCCGGACAGGTCCGGACGCCACAAGAACCCACCGATCCGACCCTTGGGGTCCTGGGCCGAAGGTCCTACGGCGCGCCCGCGCACCGCTTCCTCGGTCCGGCCGCGCTGATGGGTTCGATCGAACGCGCGCTCGTCAGTCCTCGAGCTCGGGCGCGCCCGGCGTGAAGCCGCCGCGGGCGAGGATCAACAGCACGAACCCGCTCGCGACGAAGACGCCGGCGAAGGCGTAGAGCTGGGTCGCCCCCGAGAGCAGCATCGCCAACGCCCCGAGACCCGCGCAGACCGCGTAGATGAGGAGCACGGTCTGCCGATGCGACAGGCCGAGGTCGAGAAGCCGGTGGTGGATGTGGCCGCGGTCCGGCGTGAATGGCGACCGGCCCTGGACCAGGCGGCGGACGATGATCCAGAAGGCGTCGATGATCGGGACGCCGAGGACGAGCATCGCCACCGCGACCTTGGCCGTGCCGAGGATCGACAGCAGGGCGAGCGTGTAGCCGAGGAACATCACCCCGCTCGTCCCGGCAAAGATCCTCGCCGGATGGAAGTTCCAGCGCAGGAACCCCAGCAGGGATCCTGCCAGGGCGAAGCAGAGGATCGCCACGAACGGCTGGCTGACCTGGGTCGTCAGGCTGATCGTGCCGAGGGTCAGCGCCGCGATCAGGCCGATCCCCGTCGACAGCCCGTCGAGGCCGTCGATGAAGTTGATGCTGTTGATCATCCCCGCGATCCACAGCACGGTGAACCCGGTCGCGAAGGGTCCGAAACGGAGGATCCCCGGCCCGATCGGGTTGCTGATGAAGTCGACCAGGAAGCCGCAGGCGATCGCGAAGAGCGCGAGGCCGAGCTGCCCGGCGAACTGCCAGCGGGCCCGCAGGTCGAAGGCATCGTCGACGACCCCGAATGCCGTCGCGAGGATGCCGCCGAGGAGCAGCCCGAGCAGGTCCCGGCCGTCGATCGTAGGCGGGATGTTCACGAATCTCGCAAACGAATTCAGCGCGGTGAGACCGAGCGTGACTGCAATGAACGCTGCCGCCACGGCGACGCCGCCGCCACGCGGCACGGGCAGCGTGTTGACCCGGCGATGGCCGGGCACGTCGACGGCATCGAACCGGAGCGCCAGGCGCCGGACGAGCGGTGTCAGGACGAACGAGAGCGCGGCCGCGGCGACAAGGGCGATCAGGAGCCACGGAACGGTCTGGCCGGCAACCGTGATGAATGTCACGCCCGGCCGATCCTCCGCCGGTCGGCTGCGCGGTTGGGCTGGGTCACCGGGTCAGGCCGGGAACCGGGAAGCGTTCGGCGATCGCGGCGGCTCGCTCGGCCAGGGGGGCCTGGGCCGTGGGATCGTCGTGTCGCTCGATCGCTTCGGCGATGATCGACCCGATCTCGCGCATCTCGTCCGGGCCCATGCCCCGGGACGTCACCGCCGGCGTCCCGACCCGGATCCCCGACGACGTGTTGGCCGGCTGGCCGTCGAACGGGATCTGGTTCTTGTTGACGGTGATCCCGATCTCGTCGAGCAGATGCTCGGCGTCCTTGCCGGTCACCCCGCGCGACATCACGTCGACCAGCATCAGGTGATTGTCCGTGCCGCCCGAGACCAGGCGGAGGCCGCGGTCCGCGAGGGTCGCGGCGATCGTCGCCGCGTTCTCGATCGTCCGGCGCTGGTCGCTCCGGAACTCCTCCCCGAGGGCCTCCTGGAACGCGACGGCCTTGGCTGCGATCACGTGCATCAGCGGGCCGCCCTGGACCCCTGGGAAGACCGTTTTGTCGATCGTCGCCGCCAGGCTGGTCTTGACGTTCGGGAACTGCGCGGGGTCGATGCCGGGCGGCAGGTCGATCCGGCTGAAGATCAGGCCGCCCCGTGGCCCGCGGAGCGTCTTGTGGGTCGTCGTCGTGACGATATCCGCGTGGGGAAACGGCGACGGGTGGACGCCTGAGGCGACAAGACCCGCCACGTGGGCCATGTCGACGAAGAGCAGGGCCCCGACGCCGTGGGCGATCGCCGCCATCCGCTCGAAGTCCCATGTCCGCGGATACGCCGACGCGCCGGCGACGATCAGCTTCGGCCGGACCTCCGCCGCCTGCGCCTCGAGCGCGTCGTAGTCGATCCGCTCCGTGTCCTGGCGGACGCCGTAGGCGTGGACCTCGTACAGCCGACCGGAGAAGTTGAGCTTCATCCCGTGGGTGAGATGACCGCCCTGGTCGAGCTTCATGCCGAGGATCCGGTCACCCGGCTCGATGACGCTGAAGTAGGCCGCCATGTTCGCCTGGGCGCCCGAGTGCGGCTGGACGTTGACATGCTCGGCGCCGGGGAACAGCTGCAGGGCCCGGTCGCGGGCGAGGTTCTCGGCGATGTCGACGAACTCGCAGCCGCCGTAGTAGCGCTTGCCGGGAAGGCCCTCGGCGTACTTGTTCGTCAGCCAGCTGCCCTGGGCCTCCATGACCGCGGCCGAGGTGTAGTTCTCGCTGGCGATCAGCTCGATCTTGTCGTGCTGCCGGCGGCGCTCACCGACCATCGCCTCCCAGAGCTCCGGGTCGACGTCGGCGATCGACGCACCACCACGGCGGACCTGCTCCGTGATCCCCATCGCGCGCCTCCTCTGCCGTCGTTCCGCTCGTGACCGGCTCGCGACCCACCCGCGGCGGGCGCCCTTGACCGACGGCGGTGTCCCGGGGTGTCGTCGCCACTATCTTCCCACGCCGACGGCGTCAGTCGCCGACGACCTCCGGGCCGGCGCCGCCGACCACCAGGTGGTGACCGTGACCACTGAACAGGCGCCAATGCTCGTCGTCAGGCGCGACCGAGTCGGGCAGCACCTGGAGCTCGGCGCCGTCATCGAACGTGATCCTGAGGTCGCCTGTCGGATCGGCGACGGCTGCCGTGATCACCCGTGGGTTCGTTGCTCGCGCGGCGTAGAAGGCCTCGATCAGCTCGTCGCGCCGCGTCCACGCGGTCTCGTTTGGATCCCAGCCCTCCGCCGAGACACCGGTTGGAGGGTCGCGCATGTCGCGATAGCCCACGACGATGCGGCCGTGGTCGACGATCCGCCACGGCGCCTGGACATGGAGCTCGACCTCACCGCTCGCTCCACCCCGACCTCGTTTGTTCACCCGTTCAATCAGGGCCCCAAAGTCAAACATCTCCATGTCCATGGCCCGTCGCGGCTGCGTACCGTGGACGGGGAGCCCGACCAGGCGAGCGACGAAGGCTTGGACTTCGGCATGGGTGACGGGTCTGGCGGTCACCGCGCAACCACACGACCGAGAGCGGCCTCAACGGCTGCGATCGAGATGGCGCCGACCCGCAGGATTCGCGGCGGCTCGACCGTGCAATCGACCACGGTCGAAGGCGGGCCGCCGTGGGCCGCTCCGCCGTCGATGACGATGGCGACGACGTCGCCGAGCTGGCCGAGGATCTCGCCCGCGTCGCGCGCCTCGGGCATCCCGGCGATGTTGGCCGACGTCGTCGGCAGCGGGCCGACCGCGGCGGCCAGGGCGCGCGGCGCGGGATGATCCGGGACGCGCAGCCCGATCGTCGGCGCGCCGCCGGTGAGGACCGCGGGCAGGGCGACGTCCGGTCGCTGCGGGACGACGACGGTCAGGCCGCCTGGCCAGAAGACGTCCGCGAGCGTGGCCGCGGCCGGCGACCACTGCCCGATCCCGGGCGCCTGGCCCGCGTCGGCGAGGAGCAGCATGATCCCCTTGTCCGGCGGTCGACGCTTGGCGGCGAACAGCGCCTCGATGCCGCCGGGCGTTTCGAGCGCGACCGCGATTCCGTAGACGGTGTCGGTCGGCAGAGCGACGATCCCTCCGTCGCGGAGCGCCTCGATCGCCGCCGCGCGCCCCGCGTCGTCGTCGGGCACGATCCGGGCAGTCATACCGCGGATCTCCAGCGTCCGACGCGGCAAACGACGGCCGAACGTCTCGCGTCGACTCGCGGGAACGGCTTCCTTCGACGTTTCATGCGCGGCTCGCGCCCATCCGCGCCGGAGAGCGTTCCCAGTGCCCGGCGGGCGTCGCCGCTTCGTCGTTTGCCGCGTCCGGCGCGTCGTGCTCGGCCGCGGGCCGATCCGCGTTCCGCGCTGCATGCTCCGCTGCGAGCGCATCGGCGTGGCGTGCGGCGGACGCCGGTCCGGCGAGGACGAGGCGCTCGATCAGCTGGGCCGCGCCCTCGGCGGCCAGGGGCGGGGCGACGTAGCGTGCGGCGGCCCGAACCGCCTCCGGCGCCGACGGCATCGCAGCGCCGTGACCGACCGCGGCGAGCATCTCGAGATCGTTGAAGTTGTCGCCGATCGCGAGGACATTGGCCATCGGAACGCCGGCGCGCCGGGCGAGATGACGGACGCCCTCCGCTTTCGAGACGCCCGGGGCGAGGAACTCGAGGAAGCGGGGGTGGCTGATCGTCACGGCCGCCCGGCCGTCGAACTGCCGCCGCGCCTCCACGAGGATCGCCACGTCCATCGGCTCGACGGCGACCGCCAGGACCTTCGACACGGGATGGCGCAGCCAGGCGACGAGGTCCGGGACGACCTCGGCGCGCGAACCGAGGAAGGAGGAGTAGTCCTCCGCCCGGGGATCGTCCGCCTGGATCACGAACCGCTCGAGGTGATTGACGTGCGGTTCCAGCCCGGTGGCCCGTGCCCAGCGTGCGACCTCACGGGCGGCCGCCGCCGGGAGCGGGCGATGGCGGAGGAGCCGCCCGAGTCGCTCGTCGCCGTCAGGTCGGAGCGCCCGGATCAGGGCGCCCTGGTAGGCGACGATCGGCTCGGTCAGCCCGAGCTTGCGGGCGAAGACGATCGCGCTCGTCGACATCCGGCCCGTGACGAGGGATACCGAGACACCACGGTGACGGGCCGCCCGGATGGCCGCGACAGTTCGATCGCGGAGGAGGAGGTCCTCGCCGATCAGCGTGCCGTCGATGTCGAGGGCGATGAGCCGGATCGGGAGCGCGGCGGCAACGTGTCGCGACGGATCGCTCACGGGCCTGGCCGCTCGACCCGCAGGACGCGCGGCAGGCCGGCCAGATCGGGCGCGACCGATGCCCGCCATTCCGGCAGGAGCGCCTCCGCGGCCGCCGGCGCGGTCGCGCCCTGGTCGGCGCCGATCTCGAACAAGGCCACGCCGTCGTCCGCGAGCACGTCCGGCAATCGCTCGAGCAGGGCCCGGATCCCATCGAGCCCGTCCGCGCCGCCGTCGAGCGCATCTCGCGGCTCGAAAGACGCCGCGATCGGCAGGCCGGCGATGGCGTCGCTGCGGACATACGGGAGGTTCGCGAGGATGATGTCGAGCAGCGCGTTGCCGTCCGGCAGAACGGGCGGCAGGAGATCCGCCTCGACAAAGCGCATCCCGTCGGCCGCCGCGTGGCCGACCGCGTTCTCGCGGGCAAGGTCGAGCGCCTCCGCCAACCGCTCGGTGGCCAGGATCGTCACGTGCCGGCCCAACTCGACCCGGCGCGCCCGGAGTGCCGCGGCGATGGCAACGGCGATCGCTCCGCCGCCCGTTCCGACGTCGGCGACGCGGATCGGTTCGCCGCCGGCGCCGCCGCCCCGGCCGGCCTCGCCGGGTCGCCGCCCGAGACGGACCATGATCTCGACGAGGGCCGCGTCGACGAGCGCCTCGGTCTCCGGTCGCGGGATGAGTGCCCGGGCGTCAGCGACAAAGGCCAGGCCGTGGAACTCCTTGATCCCGCGGATGTAGGCGACCGGTTCGCCGGCTTCCCGGCGGCGGACGGCCTCCTCGAATCGAGCTTCCGCGTCGACACCCACCGGTGCTTCGCGGTGGGCGACGATGGCGGTCCGGTCGGCCCCGACGGCGTAGGCGAGGAGCAGCTCCGCGTCGAGGCGGGCGGTCTCCGAGGATGCGTCCCGGAGTCGGGTCGTGGCGGCGCCCAGCAGCTCCCCGATCGTGGCCACCTTCGCGGTCGCGATCAGAGCCGGATCGTCACGGACAGGTCGCCGACCTTGCGCAGGACCTCGGCGCTCGTCGTGCCGCGCCAGCGATGGAACAGCAGGTCGACCGATGCGTCGCCGACGCGGAGGTTGTTGAGTGTCACCTTGCCGATCCAGTCCGGCAGGTTCGGGTGGCGCAGCTCCAGCTCGCCCTGTCCGGCGTGGGCCCGCAGCCCGAGCATCGTCTCGAGGAACAGGAACGAGGCGCCGGCCGCCCACGCCTGCGGCGAGCATGCGACGGGATAGGGCACCGGCATCGATGCCTGGTCGCGGTCGAAGCCGCAGAAGAGCTCCGGCAGGCGGTAGTCGGGGAAGTGCTGGGCGGCCTGGAAGACGTGCCCGACAACCCGGTTCGACTCCTCGTCGAAGCCGTAGCGCCGCAGGCCCGCCGCGATCAGGGATGTGTCATGGGGCCAGACCGAGCCGGTGTGGTAGCCGATCGGGTTGTAGCCGGGCTGGTCCTCCGCGTAGGTCCGGATCCCCCAGCCCGAGAACATCCCGGGGCCCATCAGCCGGTCGGCGACTTCGCGGGCCCGCTCCGCGGAGGCGATCCCGGTCCACAGGCACTGGCCGGCGTTCGAGCCGATCGCGTCGAGCTGGCGCTTGTCGCCGTCACGGGCCATCGCGTAATACCGCTGGTCCTCGACCCAGAACGCCTCCTCGAAACGACCGCGGAGCGTCTCGGCCTCGGCCAGCAGGCGCTGGGCGAGGGCGTTCTCGCCGCGGACGGTCGCAAGGGCCGCCATCCGCCGCTTGGCATCGAAGACGTAGCCCTGGACCTCGGCCAGTGCGACCGGCATCGTCGGGCCCCGGCCGGCCCGATCGCGAATCGCGTCGCTGGAATCCTTCCAGCCCTGGTTGAGGAGTCCGCGCTCCGAGCGGCGCTCGTACTCGACAAAGCCGTCGCCGCTGTGATCGCCGTAGCGGTCGATCCACTCGAGCGCTGCGAGGGCGTTCGGCCAGAGCCGATCGACGAAGGCTCGATCGCCGGTCCAGTCGTACGTCGCGCCGAACAGGATCAGCCAGAGCGGCGTCGAGTCGACGGAGCCGTAGTACGGGGTGTGGGGCAGCTCGCCGGCGCCGGCCATCTCGCCGCTCCGCAGCTCGTGGAGGATCTTGCCCGGCTCGGCGTCCCGCCAGGGGTCGTCCTCGGTGGCCTGGTAGGCGGCCAGGACCGACAGCGTCTCGACCGCGATCTGGGGACGGAAGGCGAGGGCCTGGAACGACGCGATCAGGGCGTCCCGCCCGAACAGGGTGGCGAACCACGGGACGCCGGCTGCCAGGTAGCGCTGTTCCGGTCCCGGCCCCTCGTTGATCAGGAGGCGAAGGTCGGCCAGCGATCGGTTGAGGGTCAGGTTGAACAGCTCGTGGTCGGTCTGGATCGAGGTCGTTCCGCGGCCCCAGGCGTGGTAGGCGGACGAGCCCTCGTCCGGGTTGATCCGCGGCGCATCCGGAAAGAGGATGGCCGGCGAATCACCCTCGTCCGCGTCGGCCGTATCGGCCGCGCGATCGGACGTCGAGCCCCAGATCGTCCACTGGAGGTCCTTCTGGGCACCGGGCGCCAGCGTGACCGACCAGCGGAACCGCACCGAGCCACCCGCCAGCACCTCGTCCTCGGAGCGCCCGTCGATGGGGCCGTCTGCCTGGGCAGGGTCCGAGAAGGCGACGAAGGTCGAGCGGCGGCGGCGGTCGAGGCCGTCGTAACGGAACGTCGCCCGGGTCGGGGTGATCGCGATCGGCAGCAGCGTCCCGCGCTTCGGCCTCGGGTACCCCCGAACCTCGAAGATGTCGGCGCAGTCGACGCCGAGCTCGAGCTCGATCGTGATCGTCATCTCCCGTTCGGAGTGGTTGACGATGCGGGCCCGTTCCTGCATCCCGTCGTTCCCGATCAGCCGGTCACGCGAGATCCCGATCGTCCGGCCGACCAGCTCGTCGAGCGGGTGGACCTTGGCGTCCGGGTTGCGGTCGGCGCTCGGGTTCGTGAGCTGGATGGAGCCCCGGTAGTTGGCCCCCATCGAGCCCTGGAGGAGGACCGGGCGGACGCCACCGACGCGGAAGGACAGGCACGACACGAGACGCGTGTCCGAATCGTACAGACCGAGTCCGCGCGAGTCCGGATGGATGTCGCCGAACGGGTCGGTCAGGAGGTACAGGTTGCCGTGCTTGAGGACCTGGACGCTGCCGAGGTCGGTCGCCTTCTGGATCGGGATCGCCAGGGGGTTCACGAACGTCGTCCCATTGGACCCGACCGGTGCCACCTTCCGCCGGGCCGGGCCGGACGCCGGCATCCTGGCGCGCGGTGCGGGGGCGTCGCCGGCGGGCGTCGAGGTGGGCGGGGGTGGCGTCGAAGGCGCCTCAGTTCGCTTCGTCATCGTCACCTCCGGTGATCGTCGCCAGGCGATCGGCCTGATCGGCCATCACCAGCGCATCGATCAGCCGATCGATGTCGCCGTCCATCACCCGTGGCAGGGCCGACAGGTCGAGCCCGATCCGGTGATCGGTCAGGCGATCCTGGGGGAAGTTGTAGGTCCGGATCTTCTCCGATCGGTCGCCGCCACCGACCATCGACCGGCGAGCCACGGAGTCCGCCTCGCGCTGCTTGGCGAGCTCGCGATCGTACAGCCGCGAGCGGAGGACGGACATCGCCTTGGCCTTGTTCTTGTGCTGGCTCTTCTCGTCCTGGATCTCGACGACGAGGCCCGTCGGGAGGTGCGTGATCCGGACGGCCGAGTCGGTCGTGTTGACCGACTGGCCGCCCGGGCCGGACGAGCGCTTGACGTCGATCCGGAGGTCCTTCTCCTCGTCGATCTCGATCGCGATCTCGTCGACCTCGGGCATCACGACCACGGTCGCCGTCGACGTGTGGATCCGGCCCGACGATTCGGTCGCGGGGATCCGCTGGACCCGGTGGACGCCGCCTTCGAACTTCAAACGGCTGTACGCGCCATCGCCGTGGATCTGGACGATCGCCTCCTTGACGCCCTCGATCCCGGTCGCGCTGACGCTGAGGATCTCCGGCGTGAACCGATGCTTCTCGGCGTAGCGCGTGTACATCCGCAGGAGCTCCGACGCGAAGAGGGCCGCCTCGTCGCCGCCCGCCCCCGCCCGGATCTCCATGATCACGTCCCGGTCGTCGTTCGGGTCACGGGGCAGCAGGAGGACCTTGAGCTCGTCGACGAGGCGGGCCTCCTTCGTCGTCAGCCGCTCGAACTCGTCGGCCACCATCGCCCGGAGATCGCCGTCCCCGTCGCCGGCGTCGCGCATCTCGCGAACGCCGGCCAGCTCGGTCCGGGTGGCCTCCAGGCTCCGGAACGCCTCGACGACGGGCTCCAGCCGGGCCAGCTCCTGGCCGAGCCGCCGGATCGCGTCCGGATCGCGGCTCGTCTCGGGCCGGGCCAGCTGTGCCTGGACCTCGTCGTACTGGTGGGCGACCTCGGTCAGGCGGGCATCGAGTCCGGTTCGGTCCGTCTCGCCGCTCATGCCTCGGGTAGCGGCGGGTCGCTCGGGACGGGCGCCGTGGACTCGCCCTTGACGACGGGCTTCGTCAGGTCGAGGACGTCGCGCGGCAGCGTTCCCGATCCGAGCGGAAGCGTCTCGCCGTCGGCCTTCAGGGCCTCCTCCATCGAGATGATCGCGACCTCGATCATGTCGACGCTCGGCTGCTTCGTCGTGAGCATCTGGACGAGGATCCCGGGATACATGATCGTCTTCACGATCGGGTTGGAACGGTGCTTGGCCCCCCACTTGAGGATCTCGTAGCCGACGGCGGCGATCACCGGGATCAGCGCGATGCGGCTGCCGATCATCACCAGCGGCTCCTGCCGCCCGACCAGGCTGAACGCGATGATCGAGAGGGCGATGACGACGACGAGGAACTCGGTCCCGCAACGGGGATGCGCGGTCGGGTACTTGCGGACGGCGTCGACGACGAGCGGGTCCCCGGCCTCGAGGGCGTGGATGGTCATGTGCTCGGCGCCGTGGTACTGGAAGACCCGTCGGATATCCGCCGCCTGGCCGATCAGGAGGAGATAGCCGAGGAAGATCCCGACCCGGATCAGGCCCTCGACGAGGTGCTGGACGAGGCCGTTCTGGATGTTGGAGGTCGTCGCGCTGGCGATCAGCAACGGCAGCAGGAAGAAGATCCCGACGCCGGCGAGAAGGGTCAGCCCGAGCATCAGGGCGATCGAGCCGCGGCCCAGCTCGACGCCCTCTTCGCCGTCGGCGCCCTCGCCGGCGGCCTGGACCGAGGCGCTCCGCACGAGCCAGCGTGTCCCGACAATCAGGGTCTCGTACAGGACGACGAGGCCGCGGAGGAACGGCAGCTTCGACCAGCGCGTGCCGTGGAAGCCGGCGTCGAGGCGTTCGGTGGCGTAGACGATCCGGCCGTCGGGGTGACGGAGGGCGACCGCGATCGCGTCACGACCGCGCATCAGGACGCCCTCGATCAGGGCCTGGCCGCCGTACGAGTAGCGAGGCATTGCCGAAGTCTAGCGGCTGCGCCAGATCGGGCCGGGCGGTGCCACGTCCGCCGGAGGGCCCGGTCCGCTCCGCCTCCCTCCGTCTGCGGACTGAATGGTCGGCTGCGCGGGCCGGACCCTCCGGCGATCGAGTTCTGGCCGGACGCGTCCGTCTTCGCGGGATGGTCAGACGGCGGCGGCTGGGGCCTCGACGGCTTCGAGGCGGCGTCGCGCCGCTGCCACATACGCCTCGTCGAGCTCGATTCCGATGAAGCGCCGCCCCAGCTCGAGGGCGGCGACGCCGGTCGAGCCGACGCCCATGAACGGATCGAGGACGAGGTCGCCCTGGTTCGAACCCCATTCGACGAGCTGGTGCAGGACTCGGAGCGGCTTCTGCGTCGGGTGGACCGGGTCCTTGACCCGCTCCCGGCCGGCACAGATCGGCGACTCGATGAAGTTGTGCATGTCGCGCTGCCGCCCGAAATTCCACGTGTGGCCCTTGTCCCAGCACGCGACGATCAGCTCGCAGGAGTTGAGGAAGCCCACCCGGCGGAGCTTCGGCGGCGGGTTCGTCTTGTGCCAGACGACGAACTGGAACGTGTCGAACGCGGGATCGAAGACCTCATGCCAGCGGCCGAGCAGGTTGTAGGACGTGAACGCGAAGAGCGTGCCGGTCGGCTTCAGGACGCGCCGGAACTCGGCCAGCCACTCGGAGGGCTCGAACGTGAGCTGATCCCAGGCCGCGACGTCGTTGTTGAACGACTTGCGCCAGCTCATGTCGATGTTGCCGGTGGAATAGGCCCCGAGGTTGTACGGCGGATCGGTGCAGATCAGGTCGACGCTCGCGTCCGGCACCCGGGCGAGCAGCTCGCGGCTGTCGCCGTGCCAGATCGTCGCGTCAGCGGGGTCGACCACCGCCCAAGGGTAGCCGCGATGCCGTGACGGGCGCGCGATTCTCGTGGGGTGAGCACATGCGACACGTTCAGCGGCCGTTCGGTCATGTGTGCTCGTGGGGTGAGAATTTCGTGCCGATTCGGCCCGATTCGGCGTCTCCGATGCAGCTTGGGCGTCAAATCGGTCGCATGTGCTCGTGGGGTGAGAATCGAAAACGGCGGGTCGGGAGCCCCGCCGTTCCGTGGCGTGACATGGGCGAGGGCTACGCCCGGGCGGACCGCTCCAGGCGCTTCTGGAAGCGCTCGACCTGGCCGGCCGTGTCGATGATCGTCTGCTTGCCGGTGAAGAACGGGTGGCAGTTCGAGCAGACGTCGACGCGCAGCTCGGACTTGGTGGACCCGACGGTCCACTCGGTGCCGCACGAGCCGCAGTGGACCTTCGCTTCGAAATACTTGGGATGGATATCGGGCTTCACGTTCGGTTCTCTCCTTCGACGCCGTCCGCGCCGGGCCATCGCCCAGCCGGTGGTCGTCGTGCGATCGCTGCTTCGGCCGTCAGGCCTTCGCAGCCGCGGTCGCCCGCTTGGCGGCCGCCGGTGCGGCCGCGACCGGGGCTTCGGCAGCCTCGACCCGGATGCGCTTCTTGTCCTTGGTGGCGTGCTCGAACTTGACCCGGCCGGTCACGGTCGCGAACACGGTGTAGTCGCGGCCGATCCCGGTGCCGGGACCGGACAGGAACGTCATCCCCCGCTGGCGGACGATGATCGAGCCGGCCGGCACGAGCTGACCGTCACCGGCCTTCACGCCCAGTCGCTGGCCGGCGCTGTCGCGGCCGTTCTTGACGCTACCGCCTGCCTTCTTGTGGGCCATGAGGTGCTACTCGTCCTTCTTCGTGGCGCGCTTCGGCGCGCTCTTCTTCGGCGGGGCCTTGGACGCGCCG
>DASUPH010000094.1:0-2630 GCA_036276275.1 Candidatus Limnocylindrales bacterium | reverse complement strand
ACCAGTGGTCGGCTGCGGATCGGCTTCTTCGACCGCGCCGGCGACGCCAACCTCACGTACGGCTACACCCTCGCGACCGAGACCGCCGCAGGGTCGCTGGCGTTCACCTTCACAGAGCTCACGACCGTGCGGTCCGACCCGACGAAGAACAATCGATGGTTTGCCGGCACGATCGACCCGGCCTTCCCGTTCGCGACCACGTTCATCGGCGATTACTCCGGGATTGCCGCGACTCCGGCCGGAGGCGTCGTCGCAACCTGGACCGACCTCCGCAACGAGGTGACGTTCGCGGGCAGGACCGGCCACGGCCAGGACATGTATTTCGCCGCCGCACCGTAGCGGCCGGTTCCAGATCCCGTTCGCCCGAGGCCCCAGCGCCGCTGGGGCCTCGGCACGTGATGCGTGGAACGCCAAACCGCGTCGCCCCGTGACCGAGTCTAGCCCTCAAGCACCGCCAGGACGTTGCCGGCCGGGTCCTTGAACCAGGCGATGGGCGGCGGGTAGGCGCGGGCGATCCCCCGCTCGTCCTGGCCGGCGCCCTCGTACCGTTCGAACTGGACGCCGGCCGCCGTCAGCTGGTCGACCGCCTGGTCGATGTCGTCGACCGGGAAGTTCAGGACCGTGAACGATGCCGGTTCGTGGTTGTCCTTTGGGTAGATCAGGACCCGGCCACCGCCGGCGAGCTTCAGAGTGAGCATGCCGTTCTCGTCCGTCACCTCGAGCCCGAGGGTCGCTCCGTAGAACTCACGGGCCTTGGCGATGTCGTTCGTCGAGAACCCGGAGAACGCACGGCTGTTCTTCATCACGTGGACTCCTCCTCAGCGGCGTCTGTACGGGTAAAGACGGTATCGGGAAGAGAAACTCATCGTCGGGATCGGCGTCGAGCGTTCCCTCCGCGGTCGAACACGGGCAGCTTGGGCTTGCGCGCGATCAGTCTGCGGCGGCCTCGCGACGGCGTCGACGCCGGCCGATGCCGAAGCCGCCGAGCCAGCGTCGCACGACGGGCAGCCAGAGCACGCCGACCGAGATCTGGGCCAGGACGGCCAGCACCAGCAGGAGACCCGGGACGGTGAGGATCAGGGCGGGCACGGCCCAATCGAGGCCCTCGAATGCCCCGATACCGGCGTCGATGAGCCCGAACGGCGCGATGGTCCCGCCGCCGATCGTGAACGTCGGGCCGCCTGACGCGCCGTCGGGCCCGCCCGCCGCGGACCCGGGCCTGGTCGTCGGTCCGGCCGACCCCGGCGATGGAGCGCCGGCCGGCGACGGCGTCGACGACGAGTTCGGGCCGGGCGCGATCGTCGACGAGGGCACAGCCGTGCTCGATCCTGGCGCCGGGGTCGGGCCGGGCGACCCGGCCGGTGTCGGAGTGGCGGTCGCGCCGGGTCCAGGTGGCAGAGTCGGCAATGGCAGGGTCGGCAGCGGCAGCGTGGGCGGCGGCAGGGTCGGCAAGGGCAGCGTTGGCAATGGCAGGGTCGGCAACGGCAGGGTCGGAGCCGGGGTCGGGGCAGGAGTCGGTGTCGGTGCGGGTGTGGGCGTCGGAGTCGGCGACGCCGCCCCGACCTGGATCGAGACCGTGGCGATCCCCGACAGGGTGATCCCGTCGGAGACGCGATACGTGAACGTCCGGGTGCCGCTGAACGAGCCACCCGACTTGAAGCTGAAGCTTCCGTCCGAGTTCAGGTCCAGCGATCCGTTGCCGCCGCCGTCGACGAGGTTGGCGGCCAGGCTGTCGCCATCGAAATCGTGATCGTTGGCCAGGACGCCCGGGGCCGCCACGCTGAGTTGCACCCCGGTGACCGCGCGGTACGAATCGTTGACGGCGACCGGAGCCGCATTCGTGACGGTGATCGTGACGGTCGCTGAATCCGTGAACAAGATGGCCAGGTTCAGGACTCGGGCCTCGTACGTGAATGCGTCGGAGCCGAAGTACCCGGCGATTGGGCGATAGGTGAAACTGCCGTTCGAAGTGACCGTCACCGTGCCGTGCGCAGGGTCCGACAGCTTGGCGGCTGTCCGGCCGATACCGCTGTCGTTGCCGAGCACACCCGGAGCAGCGACGGTCAGGACGCGATCGTGAGAGACGGTGTAGGCGTCGTCATTCGCGTTCACCAACAGGCCGGCGCTGGCAGCCGGCGCGGTGAACGCCATGAGAATGACTCCGGCACTGAGAACGGCAGCCAGCCGTCGCAAACGATCCCGGTTCATGCGACGCGTGGCGTCCAGAGGTCGGAGGCGGACCCTTCCATCCCCGGCAGTGGCGCGTCCGGCGCGGTCTCGATGCCCTCGACGAAGAGACGCACCAGTTGCTCGTCGAGCTGGCTGCCCGCGGCGTCCTCGAGACGCGTGAGGGCCTCCCGGATCCCGAGTGCCTTCCGGTACGGCCGGGTCGTCGTCATCGCCGAGAACGCATCGCCGACCGCGAGGATCCGGGCGATCAGGGGGATGCCCTCGCCCTCGAGGCGATCGAGATAGCCGGCGCCGTCCCAGCGCTCGTGGTGGTGGCGGATGCCGGCCCGGATCAGGTCGATGTCTGGCAGGTCGCGGACGATCATGTCGCCGAGCGCGACGTGCTGCTTGACGATCGCGAACTCAACCTCGGTGAGCTTGCCGGGCTTGCGCAGGATCTG
>DASUPH010000093.1:0-2786 GCA_036276275.1 Candidatus Limnocylindrales bacterium | reverse complement strand
CAGCTCGACGCCGCCCGTCCGGATCGCGAGCTCGGGCGGAGGCGGCGGCGGCGGTCGGAGTGGCTCGAGCGCCATCACGGGCAGCAGCAAGGGATGGGCGACCAGCCCCATGTCCTCGACCGCGGCCCGGAGGTCCGGGCCCGCGTCTTCGTGCAGCCGGACCGAGACGGGCAGCCCGCGGGCATCGACCCAGGCGACCGCGGCGGTGACGTCCCGCGGCGTCGTCGCGCGGTCGCCGGCGAAGACGCCGTTGAAGTACGGGGCGTCGACCCCGATCGCGACCACCTCGACGGCGCCGAACCGGGCGGTCCCGCCACGCGGGTCGGCCACTCGCTCGCGGGTCAGGTCGAACCGTGCCACCACGTTCGCATCGGCGAGCCGGCGGCGCTCGTCGCGATCCATCAGGGGTCGTCGACCTCAGCCCGCGACCCGAGGGGCGCGTTCGTCCGGGGCACGACCGGTCGTGTACGCGCGGTACAGCAGCAGGTCGTAGGCGATCTTCAGGCCGCCGGCGAGGAAGAACGGAAGCGCCGTCAGGCCGCCGCTGGCGACGAGCGGCGCGGACAGGATCGGCGAGATCGCCGCGCCCGTGGTCCGGGCGATCCCTGTGACGCCGGCGGCCGCCGACCGCTCGTCCGGTTCGACGACCGAGATCACGTAGGACTGGCGGGTCGGGACGTCCATCTGGCTCAGGCTGAACCGCAGCAGCAGGACGGCGATCGCCAACGGCAGGCTCGGCATCAGGGGCACGAGCAGGAGCAGGACGTTCGAAGGCAGGTGGGTGAAGACCATCGTGTTGACGAGCCCGATCCGGGCCGCGATCCGCGACGCCGACAGCGACGACACCGCCGCGAGGATGTTGGCCGCGAAGAAGATCCCACCGAGGACGGCCGGCTCGACGCCGAACTTGAGGTGGAACCAGTAGGCCATCAGGCTCTGGGGGATGAACCCTCCGCCGAACGCATCCAGCGCGAACAGCGCGGACAGGCGGGCGACGATCCCCTTCGATCGGCCGAGGCCGAGACGGCGGGCGATCCCGTCGTCGGCCGCCGGCAGGACTGCCACCTCGACCGCCGGCCCGACCCGGGCGAAGACCGCCGCCATCAGGAGCCCGACGACGGCGTAGCCGATGACGATCGCCCGATAGGCATCGACGGCCGCGAAGCCCGTTGCGAGCAATGCCTGGCTGAGCAGGCCCGCCGCCAGGGCACCGACCGCGGTGGCGACGTAGCCGACGAGGTTGTACCAGGCGAACGTCGGCGTGAGCCGGGCATCGGGGGTCGCCTGGCTCAACGCCGCCTGCTCCACCGCGAGGAACGGACCGACCTCGTTGCCGGTCGGGCTGATCACGCCGATCGTCGCGGCCAGGATCAGGAGGGGGACCCAGCTCGTGACCGCGAAGAGGAGCCCGGCGCCGACCATCAGCAGCGAACCCGCGATCAGGACCCGTCGCCGGCCGATCCGATCGGCGCTCGTCGTGAGCCAGAGGGAGATGATGGTGTCCCCGATCAGGGTCAGCGTCAGGATCGCCCCGATCGTCAGCGCGTCGAGACCGAGCGCGGCGAGGTACAGCACGAGGACGACGGCGAGGAACCCGTAGCCGAACATCCGCAGGACCCGGGTCGCGAACAGCAGCCGGCCGTCGCCGTTGAGGCCGTGGAGGCTGGCGACGAGGCCGGCATCGAGGGCGGCGGCGGTCGGGGGGTGGGTCACCGGCGGAAGTCTACGTGCCAGAATGGGCCCCGGAGGTGCCGGCGCCGACGATGAGCAAGACCAGCCAGACCCAGGCGACCCACGAACCGGGCACGGACGAGCTCGTCCATGCGCCCGACGACCACGGCTTGCATCAGCCGGGCGACGTGGCGGGCGAAGCGCACGGCCCAGACGACCACGGTGATGGTCATGGCCACGACGACCACGCCCATGGTTCCGAGGCCCTCGGCCCCATCGATCGCCAGGCGTGGGGCGCGCTGCTCGTCGGCGTGGCGGCAGGTCTCGCGATCGTCCTCTGCCTGGTCCTGACGACGACGATCCTCGCCTGAGCGAGGGCGGCGCGCGGCGGCACCGGAATCGAGCGGCGGTTCAGCGACCGCGGCCCGCTTGACGAGGTTTCATCCTAGTCGACTTCGTGCGTGGCCCGCTACGTTTCGTGCGGGCGCGTGATGTCTTGCCTCCGAGGATCCCGGCGATGGACGACCAGCAACAGAACGCAATCGACTTGTACCTCTACCGCCGACGGGCGAGCGATCGGGCCCGCGAGCGGGCAGGTCGGGCCGCGTGGTACGGCGACCGGGCCGGCCTGCTCATCGCGACCGGAACCGCCGAGGCGCTGATGAGCCTACG
This sequence comes from Candidatus Limnocylindrales bacterium, assembly GCA_036276275.1. Classification (GTDB taxonomy): domain Bacteria; phylum Chloroflexota; class Limnocylindria; order Limnocylindrales; family CSP1-4; genus CF-46. The sequence goes on along the minus strand of DASUPH010000093.1, from coordinate 443 downwards.
GACCGGATCGGAGCGTCAGCCGGTTCGCATCGACTGACCCGCGATCCAGGGCTCAAAAGAGCCCGACGACATTGCCGTCCGCGTCGATGTCGATGTTTTCTCCGCCGGGGCGAGAGGGGAGCCCCGGCATCGTTCGCATCTCGCCGACGAGCGGCGTCACGAAGCCTGCCCCGGCCGAGAGTCGGATATCGCGAATCGGCACGGTGAAGCCGCTGGGCCGGCCCTTCAGGTTTGCGTCGTGGCTGAGCGAGTACTGGGTCTTGGCCATGCACACCGGCAGACTGCCGAAACCCATCGCCTCGTAGCGCTTGATTGCCTTCGCCGCGAGCGGCGATACATCGATCCCGTCGGCCCCGTAGACCTGAGTGGCAATCGTGTGGATCTTCTCGCCGAGGGGGGCATCGTCTGGGTAGAGAAGCCGGAAGTTCGGGGCGCCTTCGACC
>DASUPH010000092.1:0-3557 GCA_036276275.1 Candidatus Limnocylindrales bacterium | reverse complement strand
GAGGACGCCGTCCGCGCTCATGAGCGGGAACCGCTCCTGCGCCTCCCGGGCCGAGATCAGCTCGAGCGGCAACCCGAAGGTCTTCGCCCAGCCCGCCTGGCGCTGGAGCTCCTCGTAGCGGGCCGGCGAGGATGCGAGGCGGAGCGAGCCGACCTCGTGCCACGACGGATCGACGCCGGTCTCGTCGCGGAGACGGCGGTACAGGTCGGCGCCGTACATCATCATCTTCGTCAGGGTCACCGAGCCGCGGAGCTGGCCCACGAGGCCGGCCGAATGGAACGTCGAGCCCGATGTCAGCTCGGCCCGGTCGACGAGGACGATGTCGGTCCAGCCACGCTCGGCGAGGTGGTACGCGATCGACGTCCCGCCGACGCCGCCGCCGATGATCACCGCCCGGGCATGGTCCGCCATCCGCCTGCCGGTTCCTCCCTCTTGCGCCCGTGGTCGCGGCCGCTTGCCGGCGTACGGCCGACCTTTGCCAGCCTATCGGGTCAGTGGCACAGCGCGCTGCCGGAATCGGTGACCTTGCCGGTGACCGGCAGGAACTCCCAGTCGTAGTTCGCGACGTGGAGGGTCAGGCGGATCACGCCCCACTCGCCGCCGACACGGAGCTCGCTGTTCGCGGCCACCTTCGTGAACCCGCGCAGGACGGCGCCGCCGGTCCCGACGACGAACTGGCGCAACCCGGTCACGCGGTCCTCCTGGCCGGCCGCGTTCTGGGGCGCGAACCGCTCGTAGTCGTGGTCGTGGCCGTTGATCACGAGATCGGCGTGAGCCGCCACGAGCTGCTCCCAGAACGGCCCGACCACCGGGTCGTTGCCGTGCTCGCCGGAGCTGAACCGCGGGTGGTGCCAGATCGCCAGCGTGCAGCGCGTGCTCGCGTGGGCGGCGAGATCGGCCTTGAGCCAGCGTCCCTGCGGCGAGCCGGCGTCGCAACCGTCGACCTTGGCGCAATCGGAGTCGAGGACGATCACGTGCCACGCCCCGAGGTCTTTTGAATACCAGGTCGTGCCGTTCGGCGCGGCCGCGGAGCCGAAGTACGCGAGGTAGCCGGCCGCCCCGGCCGTGTTCCAGTCGTGGTTGCCGGGGGCGGGCAGCGTCGTCCGGTCGAGCACGCGACCCCAGGTCGGCGCGTAACACGACTCGAAGTTCGCCGGGCTTCCGTCCTCGTAGGCGTTGTCACCGGCGGTGAAGATCGTGCCGGGCTGGCCGACGAGCAGATCGGAGGTCGCGGAATCGCCGCGGAGGCCGCACGAGGCGATGTCGCCGGCGCCAGTCAGCGTGACGTCGGGTGGCGCACTGCCGGCGTCGCCACTGGCCGAAGGGATGGGGCCGGCCGAGCCCGACCCTGGCGACCCCGTCGCGGGTGACTGGGTCGGTGGCGGCGCGGCGCTCACCGAGCTCGGCGCGCCCGTCGCCCGCGGTTCATCACCCCGCGCGGACAGGATCGCGTAGGCGCCCCCGAGGAGCAGGAGGGTCGCCACGAACGCAACGCCGACGAGGGCGATCTGGCGGCCGATCCGATCCGTGCGCTCCACGTCGCACAGCCTAACGGGAGCGGCCGGCGATCCGAGATTTGCATGAATTCGGCCGTGAGCACGCTTGATGGAGCCGCGTTTCGGACGTGATCGAGCGTCCGGACGACAGGGATCATCCGAGAATTGCATCGAACCTGGCGGCCCGCGACCCTAGGCTCCGGCCGCCTCTCGCAAAGCCGCCTCGAAGCGCGGGGTGGTGGCGCCAGCCAGAAGGCGGTCGAAGTGCTCGGCCGCGTACTCGACGAAATCGACGCCGAGCGTGCTGATCCCCTGCTGAAGAACGCCCCACATCGCCTCGCGGAAGTCGGACACGGTCCGCATCAGGGTCAGCCGGGCGAGCCGCGCGGCGCGATCACGGGGCGCGGTGGGGCCGTCATAGGCGGCCAGGAGCGCCGCGTCCTCGTCGGGCTGCAGCTCGTGGTTGATGCTGAAGTTGCCGAGGTCGAAGAACGGATCGCCCATCCCGGCGTATTCCCAGTCGACGATCCGGATCCGCTCGCCATCGTCGATGAAGTTCGCGTTGAGGAGGTCGTTGTGACACGGCCGGAGCTCGACCGGGTTGGAGAGGAAGGCGAGCTCGATCCGGCGTCCCAGCGCCGCGGCCAGCTCGTACTCCGGCGGGATCGGGACGCTGCGAGCGAGGGCAAGGGCGCGGTACGCCTCGACGATCCGGAGGGGCACGAACAGCCCGGGGATGGCCGGGCCATCGTGGATCCGACGGAGGGACGCTGCCACGCGCGCGATCGTCTCGGGCCGGTGGACCGCCTGGTCGGAGACCGGCGAGCCCTCGATGAAGCGAGTGACGAGATAGCCCTCCGGCCGGATGAACGCGGTGACCTCCGGCCCGACCCCGACGCCAGCTGCCGCGACCGTCGCCGCGTGCTCAACCTCGCGGCTGATGCCCAGGAGGTGGGTGTCATTACCGGCGAGGCGGATCACGTAGCGGTCGGTCCGACCGGCCGGCTCGACCAGGAAGTTGCGGTTCGTGATCCCGCCACTCAGCGGGCTGAGGGTGAGCTCGGCTCCGGCCAGCTCCGGGACGCGCTGCATGGCCCCGACGAGCTGGTCGCGAAGCTCGCCGCCGAGGATCGGGGCTGCCTCGTCGATCACGGCCGTGCCTCCGTCGACGGGATGAGGCGGCGCGCCGGGGTCCGGCGCGCCGCGCGATAGGCTCGCGATGAACCCGGCCCTAGCCGATCACGGCCTCGCCGGTGGCAAGGTCTGCCTCGGTATCGGCTGCCCGGCCGCGGACGGAGACCGCGTAGTACACGGCCCCGGTGAGGATCAGGAGAGCGACAAGCGTCTCGAACACCGGCCACGCGGGCATGCCGGCGATCACGTTGCCGAACGGCTTGAAGAACGTGTCGATCGTCGGGTTGGTGATCGCCCGACCACCCCCGCCGAAGTTCCCGAAGAGGCCTTCGTCCTGCCAGATCGCGATGTTGAGCAGCATCAGGCCGCCATAGGCGACCGCGAGGATGTTGACGAGCTTGCCCCAGCGCCCGAGATTGAACCAGGCCGGCTTGTGTGGCCAGCCACGGAAGCGGGCGGCCAGCACGCCGAGGTTCGTCAGGAGGTAGCTGAGGTAGATCAGCCCCGTCGCGGCGATCGAGATCGAGAACCCGCCGCCGGGGCCGATCACGAGAATCGGGATCGCAGCGAGGATCCCGACCGCGATCGCGGCGTTGGCCGGCGTCTGGAACGTCGAGTTGACGCGGCCCCAGATCCCGCCCAACGGGAGGTGCCGGTCCCGGCTCATCGAGAACATCATCCGGGTCGCCGCGCCCTGGATCGCGAGGGTGCAGACGAAGACCGAGATGAGGATGACGAAGAGATAGACCTCGCCGACGGTGATCCCGGTGCCGAGGATGTCGTAGGTGAGCGTCGCGATGATCGTGTCCGCGATCGGGAAGAACTGCTTGAAGGCCGCGGGAATGTCGGGGATCGCGAGGATCACCGCCAGGAGGAAGACGGTCCCGACGATGCCCGAGATCGCCACCGACCAGAGCACGCCACGCG
>DASUPH010000091.1:0-9270 GCA_036276275.1 Candidatus Limnocylindrales bacterium | reverse complement strand
GAGGCGACGACCCGCGGGCTGGAGGCGGAGGATGCGGTCGGCGAGATCCTGGTCCGGCCATTCACGCTGGCGGGCCGGTTTGTGGGCGACGAGATCCGTGCCCGGACGATCGCATTCGATGCGAGCGATCTGTCCCGCGTCCCCGTCCGGATTGCTGTGGCAGGGGGAACGACGAAGGTCCGGCCGGTCCTCGGTGCGCTCCGCTCCGGCGTGGTCACGATCCTCGTCACGGACCGGCGGACCGCCGAGGCCGTCCTCGCCCTCGACGCCGCGGGTGGCGACGCATGAGCGGACGATCGCCGTCTCGGGAGGCCGCCATCCTCGCGATCGATCTGGGAACGACCGATGTCAAGGTCGGCCTGGTGGCCCTCGACGGACGGCTCCTCGGTCTCGCTCGTGCCGGCTACGCCACCGACGCGGAGCCCGCGAGCGGTCGCGCCGAGCAGGACCCCGACGCCTGGTGGGCGGCGATCGGGCTGGCCGCCCGCGAACTGCTGCGGGGCGACGTCGGCGAGATTGTCGCGATCGGCATCGACGGTCACGGGCCCACCCTCGTGGCCGTCGACACGGCCGGCCGGCCGACGCGGCCGGCGATCATCTGGCAGGACACCCGCTCGAGGGCCGAACAGGCCGAGCTGGCCGCCGCAACCGGGCTCGAGGGCTGGGCGCTCGCCGGTCTGCCGGCCGCGCTCTGGGTCGAGCGCCACGAGCCGGATGTTGCGGCCGCCACGTGCTGGTACCTCGCGACGTGGGACGTCGTCGGGATGTGGCTCACCGGTCGCGCGGCGACGAGCCTGGTCGACGGGCAGCCGTTCCCCGAGGGAGCGACGCTCGACGGGCTGGGACTCCCGGGGGCGAAGGTCCCGCCGGCCGTCCCGGCCGGTTCGGTGCTCGGCGAGCTGGCGGACGGAGCGGCGTCCACTCTCGGGCTGCGGGCCGGCATCCCGGTCGCCGCCGGGATCGTCGACGCCTGGGCGAGCTTCCACGGGGCGGGCATGACCCGGGCCGGGGACGCGATGGACCCGGGCGGCGCGGCCGGCGGATTCGGCGTGTACTGGGACCGGCCGCTCGTCGTGCCGGGCTCGTTCTCGACGATCGCCCCGCTGCCCGGCCTCTACTCGGTCGGCGGGGCGATGGCGGCGACGGGCCGGGCGCTCGACTGGTTCCGGGTCGACATCCTCGGCGGGACGACCACGACGGAGGGGCTCCTCGAGGAGGCCGGCGGGACGCCGCCGGGCGCCGAGGGCGTCATCTTCCTGCCGTACCTTGCGGGCGAGCGATCGCCCCTCTGGGATCCGACGGCGCGGGGCGCGTTCGTCGGCCTGAGCCTGGCCCATGGTCGCGGCCACCTGGTCCGGGCGATGCTCGAGGCCTCCGCCCTGGCGATCCGCCACGTCGCAGAAGGCATCGTCGGCGCCGGAGCCGAGGTGCGATCGATGCGCGTCTGTGGCGGGCCCGCCCGGAGCGACTTGTGGAACCAGGTCAAGGCCGACGTCACCGGCTTCGAGGTCGAGGTCCCGACCGTCCTCGAGACGGCCGTCGAGGGTTGCGCCATCCTGGCTGCGACCGGGATCGGAGCCTGGCCGGACCTGCCGGCGGCGATCCGCGGCATGACCCGGGTCCATCGACGGCTCGCGCCACGGCCGGAGCTGCGCGCGCACTACGACCGCGTGTTCGACGCGTACACGCGGCTCCACCCGGCGATCGCGCCGATCGTCCGCGGCCTGGCCGGGGACGTGGCATGACCGCGGCCGGCGCCGGCCCTCGCTCTACCGGGCGACTCGTCGCGGCGGACGTCCGGGTCGCCTTCCGGGGCCCGTCCCGTGGCGCGCCGCCGACCGTGGCCCTCGACGGGCTGTCGCTCGACGTCGCGGGCGGCGAGATCGTCGCCCTAATCGGGCCGAACGGCTGTGGCAAGTCGACGTTCCTGCGGGTCGTCGCGGGCCTGCTCGTGGCCGAGCGGGGCCGTGTCAGCCTCGACGACCAGGCGATCACGGAACCCGACAGCCGGATCGGACTCGTCTTCCAGGAGCCGCGGCTCCTGCCGTGGCGGTCCGTCGCCGACAACGTGACCTACCCGCTGCAGCTGGCCGGCTGGTCGCGCGGCCACCGGAACGCCCGTCTCGCCGAGCTGCTCGACCTTGTGGGGCTGACGGGGGCAGCGGCCCTTCGTCCGACCCAGCTCTCGGGCGGGATGCGCCAGCGAGCCGCCCTCGCCCGGGCGCTCGCCCTCTCACCAGAGGTCCTCCTCCTCGACGAGCCGTTCAGCGCGCTCGATGCGCTGACGCGCGAGCGCTTCAATCTCGAGCTGCTCCGTCTCCAGGAACGGACGAAGACGACGGTCGTCATCGTCACCCACAGCATCCCCGAAGCGATTTTCGTCGCCGACCGGGTGCTCGTGATGACGCCGCGACCCGGCCGCGTCGCCGCGGAGATCCGGATCGACGCGCCGCGCCCGCGGAAGCTCGAGCTCCTCGACCAGGCCCTCGTGTCGCATGCGGCGGCCGAGATCCGGACCCACCTCCAGGTCGGCGAGGCGGTCGCGTGACGACGCCGGCGGACCTGGCGCTCGGCACGCCGGCCACGGGTCGGCCGTCCGTTGGCGCTTCCCTCGGCGAGCTCTGGCCGATCGCTGCCGCGTTCGCCGCGTTCGTGGCAGCGTGGCAGCTCATCGTCATCGTCGGCGGCCTGCCGGTGTACATCCTCCCGCCGCCGGGGACGGTCGCCGACCGCTTCGTGAGCGGATGGTCCGACGGGACGATCGCGCCCCACGCCTGGACCACGATCGTGGAGGTCGCGCTGGGGTTCGCGGTCGGGGCGGGGAGCGGCCTCGTCGCGGGCTATGCGCTCGCCCGCTTTCGGATGGTCGAGCGTCTCGCCTCGCCCTACCTCGTGGCCGCCCAGGCCGTGCCCATCCTCGCCCTCGCCCCGCTCCTGGCCTTGTGGTTCGGGCCGGGGCTCCTCGCCAAGGTGATCATCTGCGGCCTGATCGTCTTCTTCCCCGTCGCGATCGCGACGATGGTCGGGATCCGCTCGGTCGATCGGGGCCTGCTGGAACTGGGGCGCTCCCTCCGGGCCAGCCGTCGCCAGGTCCTTCTGACCCTGGAGATCCCGGCCGCCCTGCCGTCGATCATGGGCGGGCTGCGGGTCGGCGCGACCCTCGCGGTGGTCGGCGCGATCGTCGGCGAGTGGGCGGGGGCCGACAAGGGCCTCGGCCTCCTCGTCAACCTCGCTCGGGGCAGCCTGTTCGACATTCCACTCCTCTTTGCGACCCTGGCCACGATCGCGCTGCTCGGGATCGCCTGCTACCTGCTCGTTGTCCTCGCCGAGCGCCATCTCGTCGGTCTTCGCTGAGTCCAGCCCAGGAGGAACCCGTGCCCGTTCGTCGCTCCACCGCAGCCGGCCTCGCCGCCGTCGGATTCATCGTCATCAGCCTGGCGATGGCCTGCTCGCCTAGCCCGACGCCGGCCCCGTCGTCCGCGATCGGCACGAAGCTGACCGTCGGTCTCGGCTACATCCCGAGTGTCCAGTTCGCGGCGTTCTATCACGCCGACCAGGCCGGCTATTACAAAGCCGAAGGGCTCCAGGTGACCTTCCAGAACGAGATCGACGCGAATCTCGTGCCGAAAGTCGGCCAGGGAAACGTCGATCTCGGCCTGTCGGACGGGACGAGCGTGATCCCGGCCGTGAGCCAGGGCATCCCGATCCGGTACCTGGCGACGATCTATGGCCAGTTCCCCTCGATCGTCTTCGCCAAGGCGTCGAGCGGGATCACCGACGCCGACGGCCTCGTCGGCAAGAAGCTCGGGATCCCAGGGAAGTACGGATCGTCGTGGATCATGCTCCAGGCGCTCCTCGCCGCGAAGAAGCACACGCTCGACGACCTGACGATCGTCGAGTACCCCGACTTCGGCCAGGGCGTTGCCGTCGCCCAGGGCGCGGTCGACGCGGCGACGGGCTTCGTGAACAACGAGCCGGTCCAGCTCGCGCTGACCGGGGCGAAGGTCGACGTCCTCCGCGTCGACGACGTCACGCCGCTGCCAGGGCCCGGGATCATCGCCGGCACCGCCACGATCGCCGCGAAGAAGGACGCGGTCGGGGGGTTCGTCCGGGCGACGCTCAAGGCGATGAACGAGATCGCGGCGACGCCGTCGATCGGGCTCGACGCGGCGATCAGGGCGGTCCCGGCCCTCGGCAAGGACCGCGCGACCCAGGAGGCGATCCTCCAGGCGACGATCGATGCCTGGCGCCCGCGCGGTGCCGCGGCCGGCGCGCCGATCAGTGGTGCGGTCGACATGGACGCGTGGGCGAAGTCGCTCGCGTTCATGACGTCGCTGCCCGGCCAGCTCGTCGCGAAGCCGGTCACGGTCCCGGAGCTCGTCGACACCACGTTCGTGCCGGGGTCGTAGGGTCGGTCGGCAGAGCTAGGAGATGGTGGTCTCGACGCACTCGCCGTCCGGTTGCGACCCGAGTCCGGGGCCGAAGGCCGGTTGGCCCGCCGCGCCCTCGATGAGCGAGAGACCGGGGCACGCCAGGCGGAGCCAGGTCCTCGCCGACCACACGTCCTGGGTGGAATCGATGAACACTTCGACACTGCCGCCCGGGAGCACGCGATAGATCGAGGTGATGGGATCGCCCTCGACCGACCATTGCGTCGTCACGAACTCGGCCGGCCGGTGTTCCAGGTAGGCCGTCCACAGGCACCGCCGGCCGGCCAGATTGACAACGCCGTCGCCCCGAACGGCCTCCTCGCCGCATGGCGGGAGGGCGACGCGGTCGCGAACGATGGCGGGCGCCCCCTCGAATCGGTTCGCGTTCGTCGTCGGCAGCACGCGCCACATGCCGCAGCCTGCCGCGACGATCGAGCCCAGGCAGATCGCAAGGAGGATTCGTCGCACGGGCTGGACCTCGAGCTGGCCGTCCACGGCGTCGGCAAGACCGAGACGCCGTCGGGTCGGTCGACGTTCCGTGGACGCCTATCATCGGCCGATGAGTCCGAGCCGCGATCTGCCTTCGGGGCCGCCGTTCACGGTTCGGGCCCGCCTCGTCTCGTCGCTTGCCAGTGGCGCGACCCTGGACGTCGCGGACGGCTTCGTCGAGGTCGACGCGCAGGGACGCATCACGGCGGTCGAGGACGCCGCCGGCGTTTCGGACGAGCGGCTGGACGCCGCCGTCGACCTTCGGCCGTGGGTCGTCATGCCCGGGATGGTCGACCTCCACGCCCACCTGCCGCAGGTCCCGAACGCGGGTCTCGGGTTCGCCCTGCCGCTCCTCGATTGGCTCGACCGCCTCTCCTTCCCGACCGAGCGGTCATGGGCCGATCCTCTTGTGGCCGAGCGGCTCGCGCCAGCGATCTTCCGGGCGTTCGCCACCGCCGGGACGACGACCGTCGTCGCCTACGGGGTCGTCTACGAGGCCGCGATGGATGCCGCGTTCCGGGCGGCCGAGGCGCACGGGATCCGGGCGATCCTGGGCAAGGTGATGATGGACCGGCTGACGTACGACTCGACGATCGAGCCAACTTCGATCCTGGAGCGGACTCTCCGCGAGAGCGCCGACCTGGCCGGGCGATGGCACGGCGCCGACGACGGTCGGCTCGGCTACGCGGTCACGCCGCGGTTCGCGATCTCGTGCACGGCGGAGCTGCTGCGGGAGAGCGCGACGCTTGCGCGCGACCTTGGCTGTTGGTGGCAGACCCACGTCTCGGAGGACGTCGCCGAGATCGCCGAGGTCGGGCGCCTGTTCTCGGCCGCGCGCGACTACGTCGACGTCTATGACCAGGCTGGCGGGCTCGGCGAGCGGACGATCCTCGCCCACGCGGTCCATCTGTCCGGCCGGGAGGAGGCGCGGCTGGCCGAGACCGGGACGCGGATCGCCCACTGTCCGATCTCGAACCTGTTCCTCGGCGCCGGCGTCATGCCGCTCGCGTCTCGGCTTGGGGCGGGGATCGGCGTCGGTCTCGGGTCCGACGTCTCGGGTGGCGCCGAGCTGTCCCTGTTCGGAGTGATGCGCACCGGCGCATATGCACAGCAGGCGCGGCGGGCGCTCGCGGGCGAGGCGGTCGGCCTTGCCGCCGGCTCCCGCGACGCCGCGCCTCCCGCCGCGCCTCCCCTCGGGCCCCTCGACTGGCTTCGCCTCGCGACGCTCGACGGGGCGCGGGCGCTCGGCCTGGACCGCGCGATCGGATCCATCGAAGTCGGGAAGGAGGCTGACATCATTGCGATCGACCCCGGCCGAACGGCGCCACTCGGCGCCGATCTCGATACGGACGGAGCGGTCGACGACGTCGACCTGCTGGTCGGCCGGCTCATCTTCCGGGCGCACCCCGACATGGTCCGGGCAGCCTGGGTTCGCGGCCGCAGACTGGAGGGCACATCGTGATCGATGCCCGGTTCGGACACGTCAACCTGATTGCCCGCGACTGGCGCTCGCTGGCGGACTTCTACACCACGATGTTCGGCTGCGAGCTCGTGCCGCCCGAGCGCGACTACCGCGGCGACGACCTGGCCGCCGGCACCGGCATCCCGGGCGCGGCGCTCCGTGGCGCCCACCTCCGGTTGCCCGGCCACGGCCCGACCGGCCCGACCCTCGAGATCTACCAGTTCGAGTCGATGCCCGATGGGCTCCCGCCCGCGGTCAATCGGCCCGGCTTCCAGCACATCGCCTTCGTGGTGCCGTCGGTCGTCGAGGCGCGGACGGCGATCCTCGCCGCCGGCGGCCGCGCGATCGGGACGATCGTGACGCTCGAGACCGCCGACGGCCGCTTCGTGACCTGGACGTACGTGACCGATCCGGAGGACAACATCGTCGAGCTCCAGTCCTGGTCGGACACGCGACCGACGGTCACAGGATGACGATCCCGCTGCCGCCCGGGTCTCGGCCGTCGCCCAACGCCGCCAGGATCTCGCGGGTCCGCAAGGGCAGATCAACGAACGACGCTGGGGCCGCGGCCAGCGCCCGGCGGTTCCTCCTCGTGTCGGCGGCGAGAAGGATCACGTGATCCACCCCGCCATCGCGTCGCTTCAGGGCAAGGCGCCGCTCAAGGGCCTGGATGTCGTCGATGACGGTCTCGGCTTCGACCGGAAGGTGCCAGGCCGTCGCCGCGATCACCGCGTCCCAGGCGCGGAGGTCGCCCTCGATCGGCAGCGGTACCTCGGTGGCCCATCGGAGGACCGGGTGGAGTCGGGCCTTGAGTCGCTCAAGCAGCCTGACCTGCCCGGCGTCGCGGATCGCGTCGCCAGCCGGGTAGGCGCGAAGTCGAACTTCCAGGCCCACGACCGCTCCAAGAGCGGCGACGTCTTCCATCGTGAGCTCGCCGAACACGCCGCGTTCGAAGCGCCAGATTCGCGCGTGGTCGATCCCAGTGGCCGCTCCGACCGCGCGAAGACTCAGCCCAGACCCAACTCGCGATCTTCGGAAATCGCCGGCGACGACCTGAAGGTCAGCCCGGGCGCGTCGTCTCCCTCGGTTGCCCGGGCGCTCCCGAGTGCTCATTGCGTACGATGGTGGGCTTCGATGATTGCTTGCCGCTTATCAGGGCAGTCGATCTTGTTGCTGTGGACCCCACAAGCGACGAAGGAACGCATCAGGGCCTCGGTCGGGGTCCTCATCACACGACATTTGTTGCGGGCAACCCCACAAACGGAGGCTCGAAGGCTTCGAGTGGTGCCAGGCGCCCCGGCCAGCCCTCACTTGTGGGGCACACCGCAACATCGAGGGCGGACGGGACCGGCGGCCCGTTGAGGGCGGTGGAGATCCTCATCGCCGGCGGCACCATCGTCGACGGGACGGGTGTGGCCGGGCGGCCCGGGACCGTGGCGATCGAGGGCGGCCGACTCCGCGTGCTCGGGCCGGAGGCGGACCTCCCGAGGGCCGCCCGCACGATCGACGCGACCGGCCAGGTCGTCGCGCCGGGGTTCATCGACCTCCACTCGCACTCGGCCCTGATGATCCTCGCCGACCCGCATCACGGGCCGAAGGTCCGCCAGGGCGTCACGACCGAGGTCGTCGGGGTCGACGGGCTGAGCTACGTCCCGTTCCCGAACCCCGCGGACCTCCAGGCGATGGTCCACATGAACGCGGGTCTCGACGGGGATCCGCGCGACGGTGAGGGCGCGCGCGGCACGGGCGGGCAAGGCAAGCAGGTAACCATTGACTGGGCCACCGTCGAGGACGTCCTCGCCCGCTACGAAAGCGGCACCGCCGTCAACGTCGCCCAGCTCGTCGGCAACACTCCGCTCCGGATCGCCGCCCTGGGCTGGGACGAGTTCGAGACGACGCCCGCGGCGACGGGCGACATGCGATCACGACTCCGCGAGGCGATGGAGGAGGGAGCGTTCGGGCTGAGCAGCGGCCTCGACTACCCGCCCGGCGCCTACGCGACGACCGCCGAGCTGGCGGAGCTCGCGAACGAGTCCGCGAAGCTCGGCGGGATGTACCACACCCACGTTCGGTATGCGCTCGGTGATCGCTTCCTCGACCCGTTCCGGGAAGCGATCGAGATCGGCCGGCGGGGCGAGGCGCCGGCCCACATCACCCACTTCTATCACCGCCAGACGTTCCCGGGCAGCCCGGACCAGATGCTGGAGCTCGTCGACCAGGCGGTCGCGAAGGGCCAGGACGTCACCTTCGACCTGTATCCCTACGAGTGGGCCAGCACCCGGCTCCTGATCCTCATGCCGATCTGGGTCCAGTCCGGTGGCCCGCTGAAGACCAAGGAGCGCCTCGCCGATCCCACCGTGCGCGAGCGGATCAGGCAGGACCTGAAGGCGCGCGGTCAGCTGTTCGCCGGGAACGGTGGCCTGCGCGACATCCGGATCGGCTACCTCCGCCGCCCGGAGAACCTCCGCTGGGAGGGCCGGACGCTCGGCGAGCTGATCGACGACGCCGGCACCGATCCCGTCGACGCCCTGTGCGACCTGCTCCTCGCCGAGGACCTCCGGCCAAACGAGATCACGCCCGGCCCGCACCTCGAGGGGACCCGCCGCTTCCTCCGCCATCCTGGTGCGATGATCGGGACCGACAGCGTCTTCGTCGGGGCGAAGCCGAGCCCCCGGACGTACGGCAGCTACCCGCGGATCCTCGGCCAGTTCGTGCGGGACGAGGCGCTGCTCGGTCTCGAGGAGGCCGTCCGGCGGATGAGCGGCGCCCCCGCTGCGCGCCTCGGGCTCACGAACCGCGGCATCATCCGCGAGGGCAGCATTGCCGACCTCGTCGTGTTCGACCCGGCAACCGTGCGGTCCGACGCGACCATCGACGACCCGACGCGCG
>DASUPH010000090.1:0-10540 GCA_036276275.1 Candidatus Limnocylindrales bacterium | reverse complement strand
CGATCGTTCGGGGCACGTCGAAGTGGTGCTTGGCCATCTGGCAGATCACGAGGTTGTCCTCGTCGTCGCCGGTCACGGCGGCCACGATGTCGGCCCGCGTGGCGCCGGCCTCGGCGAGGTACTTGCCCTCGCAGCCGTCGTGGGAGATGACGATCGAGCCGATCTCGTCGGCGATCTGGTTGGCGCGGTCCCGATCCTTCTCCATCAGGACGACCTCGTGGCCGCTCCCGATCAGTTCCTTGGTGAGGTAGTAGCCGACCTTGCCGCCACCGATGACGAGCACGAACATGGGATCAGCCCTCCCTGGCGGCGACCGGCGACGCCGGCAGGATCGGTGCGGTCGGGGTGGACGACCCGTCTGTCACGCCCGATGACGCGACCGTGCTCCCGCCACCGGGCGCGGCCGACGATGCGGCCGGGTCGCCGGTGGTGCCCGGCTCGGCGTCCTCGACGTGGTGCTCGCCGCCCGGATGGACGCCGGTCGCCTCCGCCATCCCCGGGCCGAAGACGAGATCGAGCCCCAGGAACGCGTTGACGGCCGCCGCCATCAGGTTCGTCCGACAGATGGTGTTGATCCCGAGGGCGGCGTACGCGGCGGCGCGCAGGGGGTCGTTGATCTTGGCGATCACCCGCCGCGCGTCGAGCGCTTCGACCGCGAGCTGGGCGGCCATGACGTTGCGGTTGTCGCCCTCCGTCATCGCCATGAAGAGGTCCGCCGATTCGGCGCCCGCCCGGCGGAGCGTGTCCTCGTCGGTGCCGTCGCCGCGGACGGCGGACCCGCCGAACGAGCTCGGCAGGCGGTCGAAGGCCGAGGTCGAGGTGTCGATGATGATCACGTCCTGACCGGCCCGGTCGAAGGCGTCGGCGAGGACCGAGCCGACCCGGCCGCATCCGACGATGACTGCTTTCACGATCTCTCCTCCTGGATCGGCTCACGGACGACCCAGACTGCACACGGCGCGTTCTTCAGAACGTATGGAATGGTCCGGCCCATCGCAAAATCTCCACCGAACTTCGTTCGATATGCCAGTCCGACGACAAGCAGGTCGGCTTCGCGCTCGATCGCCTCGTCGACGAGGGCCGCGCCCACGTCGCGGGCCTGGAGAAGGACCGAATCGAGCTTGACGCCGACGTCCTCGGCGGTGCCCTCGGCGACGTCGAGGACCTGCTGGATCTCTTCCGAGCGGCCGGCGACATCCATGTCGAGCGGCATCGACCAGTCGATCTCGACGACGTGGACCCCGATCAGCTCCGCCTTGTGGGCCTTTGCGACCTCGGCGACGATGCGGATCAGGCGCTGTCCGTTCGGGTGCCCCGAGAGCGCAACGACGGCACGTCGGAACGCGGGCGCGGTGGGCTCTGGCACGGCGGTGACGATACCACCGACGCGCTCAGAGCTCCGCCGTCTCCTCGCGCCGGTACGGGACGTTGACGACGACGGTGTGCGGCCGCCCGAGAAGGGAGCTGCGCAGCCGCTTGACGGACTGGTTGTAGAGGATCCGCTCCCACCACCGTCGGGCGACGTACTCGGGCAGGACGACGAACGTGATCGGCGCGTCCTTGTCGGGTGGCCAGGCCGCGTCGAGGACGTCCAGGTACGCCTGCAGCGGACCCGTAAGGGCGCGGTACGGCGACTCGACCACGACGAGCGGCACGCCCGGGACCTGACGCTCCCATTGCTCGCGGATCCGGGCACCGTCCTCGGGCTCGTCGGTGATGAAGACCGCCCGAACGTCGTCGGCGATCGAGCGGCCGACGTTGACGGCCTGGATGACGGCCCGGTTGATGCCCGGGATCGGCAGGACGACGCGCTCCTCGCGGTGGGGCAGGTCGAACACGAGTTCGGGCTTGATCCAGAGCTCGCGCCGGGAGGCGTCGTACTGGCGGTGGATGAACAGCATCATCGCGACGAGGAGCGGGATCAGGATGACCACCAGATACGCCCCGTCGGTGAACTTGACGGACGCGACGACGACGAGGACGACGGCAGTCAGGACGGCGCCGATCCCGTTGATCGCCGCCCGCAGCCACCAGCGCGGCTCGCGGTGGCGGCTCCAGTGGCGGACCATCCCGATCTGGGACAGGGTGAAGCAGACGAAGACCCCGACCGAGTAGAGCGGGATCAGGGCATGGGTGTCGCCGCCGAAGTAGATCAGCAGGGCGGCGGCGACGGCGGCGAGGATGACGATGCCGTACGAGAACGCCAGGCGATCGCCGCGGAACGCGAACTGGCGGGGAAGGTAGCCGTCGAGGGCCAGGAGCGCGGCCAGCCGGGGGAACGCATTGAAGCTTGTGTTCGCCGCGAGGAACAGGATCAGGGCCGTGCTCGCCTGGAACAGGTAGTAGAGCGGCGATCCGTCGCCGAAGATCGTGCTCGCGACAAGGGCGACGACCGTGCGCCCGCCCTCGACCGTCGGAACGATCCCGTACGCGTCGGATACGAACGTGATCCCGATGAAGAGGACGGCGAGCAGCACGGCCATCGCGAGGAGCGTGTCGGCCGCGTTCTTCGATTCCGGCGGCTTGAAGGCGGGCACCCCGTTCGCGATCGCCTCGGTTCCCGTGAGCGCGACCGAGCCGCTGGCAAATGCCTTCAGGAGCAGGAAGATCCCGATCCCCTCCGTGCCGGTCTTGACGGCGTCGGCCTGCTGGACGTCGTAGGCGTGGCCGGTGGCGACGTTGATGACGCCGAGGCCGATCATCAGCAGGGCGAGGCCCAGGAAGAGGTAGGTCGGGATCGCGAAGATGTTCCCGGACTCGCGGAGGCCGCGCAGGTTGGCGGCCGTGATCAACACGATGGCGACGACCGCGATCTCGATCCGGATACCGAAGAGGCTCGGGATCACGGAATATGCCTGGGCGACGGCCGATGCGGTCGAGACCGCGACAGTCATCACGTAGTCGATCAAGAGGGCCGCGGCCGCGACCAAGCTGGCCAGCGCACCGAGGTTCTCCTTCGAGACCGAGTAGGCGCCGCCGCCGGACGGGTAGGCCCGGCAGACCTGGCGATAGGACAGGGCGACGACGGCGAGGAGCACCGAGATCGCGATCGCGATCTCCAGCGAGTAGGTCAGGGCCACGCCTGCGCCGGCGAGGACAAGCACCCGCAGGATCTCCTCGGTGGCGTAGGCCGAGGAGCTGATCGCGTCGGAGCTGAAGATCGCGAGGGCCTTCTTCTTCGAGAGGCGCTCCCCGATCTCCTCCTCGTTGGCCAGGGGCCGGCCGATGGCGACCTTCCGGATTCGCGCCCAGGCTCGGCCCAGCGCGGTCTTCGGCTCGTGGGCGGCGGCCTTGGCGACCAGCTGGCCCGGGCCGGTATAGCGGAAGTACGGCGAGTGCGGCCGCTCCACCCGAACGCGACGGTCCGCAGGTTTCCGACCCTGAAGAGGCCGGCGGCCTCCGATCATCCGACTCCGATCTGTGCGGCGAAGCGGCGGTCAGTGGCCGCGCCGGTACGGGACGTCGGCGATGACCGTGTGCTCTCGCCCGACCAGCGCTGACTTCAACCGCTTTGCCGACTGGTTATACAGCAGACGATCCCACCAGTGCCGGGCCACGTACTCCGGCAGGACGATGATCGTGATCGGCGCCTCCTTGTCCGGAGGCCAGGCCAGGTCGAGGACGTCGAGGTAGGCGGTCAGCGGCCCGACCAGCGCCCGGAACGGCGACTCGACGATGACGAGCGGGATGCCGGGGACCTGCCGCTCCCACTTCCGGCGGAGCTCGTCGCCCGCATCCGGATCCTCCGTGATGAAGACCGCCCGGACGTCGCCGGCGAGGCTCCGTCCGAAGGTCACCGCCTGGACGACCGCGCGGTTGATGCCGTTGACGGGGATGACGACCCGCTGCTCCCGGTGGGGCAGTCCGACCACGTAGTCGTCGCGGACGGCCAGCTCGACGTGCTGAGCGCCGTACTGGCGGTGGATGAACGCCATCAACCCGACGAGCACCGGAATGAGGACGATCACGATCAGCGATTGCGGAGCCTTCGCGACCGTCACGACCACCGCCACGATCGCCGTGAGGGCACAACCGAACGCGTTGATCGCGAGCCGCCGCCGCCAGCCGGGCGGCCGCTCCCGCCGCCAGTGCCGGATCATCCCGCTCTGGCTGATCGTGAAGTCGATGAACACCCCGACGGCGTAGAGCGGGATGAGCAGGTGCGTCTCGCCCCCGAACAGGACGATCAGGGCCGCGGCGATGCTGGCGAGGACGATGATCCCGTAGGAGAAGGCCAGGCGGTCGCCCCGGAACGAGAACTGGCGGGGGATGAAGCCGTCATTGGCGAGGATCGCGAGGAGCCGCGGGAACGCATTGAAGCTCGTGTTCGCGGCGAGGACGAGGAGGAGGGCCGTGAACCCCTGGAACAGGAAGAACGGGATCGAACCGTCGCCGTAGATCTGGCCGGCGATCTGGCTGATCACGGTCTTCTTCTCGGGCAGGTCGACGTGGGTGATCCCGAAGTTCACGGCCAGGAACGTCAGGCCGATGAACAGGACGCCGAGCAGGGCCGCCATCACCGCCAGTGTCTGCGCGGCGTTCTTCGCCTCCGGTGGCTCGAACGCCGGCACGCCGGTCGCGATCGCCTCGGTTCCGGTGAGGGCAACCGCGCCGGCGGCGAACGCCCGCAACAGCAGGAGGATCGAGAGCGGCTGGAGCGTTTCGCCCACCTGGTTGACGAGATTCTCGCTGTACGACCCGTGGTCGTTGAAGACGACGATCCGGATCGTGCCGATGACGATCATCAGCAGCGCCGAGCCGAGGAACAGGTAGGTCGGGATCGCGAACAGGTTGCCGGCCTCGCGCAGCCCCCGGAGGTTGCCGATCGTGATCAGCGCGATCGCGATGACGCCGAGAATGACGCGCTGGTCGATCAGGAAGGGCAGGGCCGACGTGACCTGCTCGATCGATGATGCCGTCGAGACGGCGACGGTCATCACGTAGTCGATCATCAGGGCCGATGCCGCGATCAACGACATCCACTGGCCGAAGTTGCGCTTCGAGACGGAATAGCTGCCGCCGCCGGTCGGGTAGGCGAGGCAGATCTGGCGATAGCTGATCGCGACGGCGATCAGCAGGACGGCGATGGCGACGCTCACCCACAGTCCCCAGGCGAGCGCCGCGACTCCACCGAGGATCAGGACCCGCAGGATCTCCTCGGTCGCGTAGGCGGACGAGCTGATCGCGTCGGAGCTGAAGATCGCCAGGGCCTTCTTCTTCGACAGCCGCTGGCCGATCTCCTCCTCGCTCGCCAGCGGCCGACCGACCACGATCGCCTTGGCCCGCGCGTACAGGCGGCCGACGCGCGTCTTCGGCGCGCTGGCGGCCTCCTTTGCGGTCAACTGACCCGGCCCGGTCCAGCGGAACAGGGCGGCGTGGGGCCGTTCGACCCGGAGCCGGCGATCGCCCGGCTTGCGACCCTGGAGCGGCCGGCGGCCGCCGATCATCGGGTCACAGGCCGTACCCGAGCCGATCGGCGAGACGCCGCGGCAGGCCGGCGTCGAGCATCGCGGCCTGGACGACGGGGATGTCGTAGGCGACCCGCCGCCACGTGCAGAGACCGGCCTCGTCGTCGATCACGAGGTAGGCGGCCCGCGGGTCGCCGTCGCGCGGCTGGCCGACACTGCCCGGGTTCAGGAGGGCCCGGTCGGTGGTCAGCTCGAAGGTCGAATCCGGGCCCGGCAAGATCGCCTCGACGCGGCCGTCGCGCTCGGCCCACGCCATCGGCAGGTGAGTGTGGCCGTGGAGCCCGAAGCGCGTCTCGAGGATGGCGAGGTTCGCCTTGGCGATGGGCGCCGACGTCACGTACTCCCAGACCGGGTCGCGTTCGCTGCCGTGGACGAGGCTGAACTCGTCGGCTCGGTGGCGCGCAGGCAGGGCCGTCAGCCAACGCGTCGTCTCGGCCGAGATCCGCGTCCGGGTCCATTCCATCGCCGCCCGGGCATCCGGATTGAACCACGCGATCTGATCGCCACCGATCGCCGCGAGGTCGTGGTTGCCGGCGACGCCGACGGCCCGGAGGCCGGCCAATCGCTCGACCACGGCGTCGGGCTCGGGCCCGTAGCCGACGACGTCGCCGAGGTGCCAGATCGCGTCGACCGACCCGACGGAGGCGAGGACCGCATCGAGAGCGACGAGGTTCGCATGGATGTCGGACAGGACCGCGACGCGCACCGAGCCAGCCTAGCAGCGGGGGCGCGGCCCGGCCACGGCTCGGCCATCCCGCTGTCCGGCCGGACCGGCAGGGTGGCTTCACCAGGCCCGGCGACGGCGGGCGGCGGGGTCGCGCGGATAGGCCACCGGCACGGCCCGCCGTCCCCGGCGGACGACGACGAGGCAATGGCCGTCGAGACCGGCGACCGCGACCGGCCGGAGGTCGATCGAACCGCCGCCGAGGGCATCGATCGCCCGGTTCCCGGCGGCCAGCTCCTGGTCGAGATCGCCGCGCTTCCAGGCGATGAGCAGGCCGCCCGGCGCCAGCAGCGGGAACGCCAGCTCGACGAGCTCCCCGAGTGGCGCGACGGCGCGCGCGGTGACCGCCGGCCAGCGACCGCGATGACGGCGATCGGCCGCGAGCGCCTCGGCCCGAACGGAGCCGACCCGGACCCGCCCGGCTAAGCCGATCGCGGCCGCGGCGACCTCGAGGAACCGCGCCTTCTTGCCGCTCGAGTCGACGAGCAGGGTCTCGATGGATGGGATCGCCGCGGCGAGGGGGATGCCCGGATAGCCACCGCCGCTGCCGAGGTCGAGGAACGCCTCGCTGCCCGCGACGACGAGCGTCTCCAGTGCCGTGAGGCTGTCGGCGACGTGCCGGACCGCGACCTCGGCCGGATCGCGGACCGACGTCAGGTTGATCGCGGCGTTCCACGCCAGGAGCAGACGGGCGTGGCCGTCGATCGCGGCCCGGGCCGCGCCGCCGAGGACAACGCCGATCGTCGCCAGAGCCGCGGCCAGGGTGGCGTCGTACGCCGGGGGAAGTGGAGGACAGGCCTCGACGCGCGTCGGGAGCGGGTCCCGCGAACGGTCCAGGCACTCCTCCTGTCGGTCGGTGCCTGCGCGGGCCGTCCGGGCTCCGCTCCCGGCGTCGTCGTTCCGTCACACCGCGCTCGTGCCCGGTCTTCCAAGGTTCGTCCGGTACCGGCCGGGTTTCCCCGTGCCCCTCGCGAGCCCCGTTACCCAGGTGGTTCGGTGCGGATGCCGGACGTTAGGCCGCGACCCACGGGTCGTCAACCCGGTTATCCACGAAACGGTGTCGCAGCCCTCAGTCTGTGGACAATTCGGACGGAAATCCTCGCCCGGTTGGGCTTCCGTCGTCAGGCGGTCGTCGGGTCCTCGGAGTCGACGGGCGGCAATGCCCGCAGCCGGGCGGCCTCGCCCGTTCGCCGCGTGCCCCGGTCCGGGACCGGGCGAAGCATCCCCGCGGCGCTCACCTCGCGACCCGCGGCGGCCAGGGCTCGACGGACCATGCGCTCGTCGAGGGCCCGCTCTTCCTCGAGCAGGGTGGCCTCGAGCATCGCGACGATCGCCCCCGGTTCGACCGGCGCCGGTCCGGGCAGCACGAGCACGAAGGACGACCCGCCGCCCGCGACCGAGGCGACGTCGAGGTCGCCGGCCATCCGCCGCGCGAGGTCCCGGGCGATCGGCAGGCCCAGGCCGGTCCCGGTGATCCGCTCGTGGCTCGCCATCCGGTGGAAGCGCTCGAAGATCCGATCACGGTCGTCCTTCGGGATCCCGGGCCCATCGTCGCGGACGATCATGACCGCCACGAGCCCCACAAAGCGGCCGTGGATCTCGACCGTCCCGCCGGACCGGGTGAACTTCAGGGCGTTGGCCGCGAGGTTGGTCAGGATCTGCTCGACGCGACGACGATCGGCCGTGGCGACTCGCAGGCGCGGTGGCAGCGACGTCCGCAGGGCGATCCCCCGGTCGATCGCGATCGGCAACAGGTTCGAGGCCACCTGGCTGCCGGCCTCCGCCACGGAGAACGGCCCGACCTCGAGGCCGAGCGTCCCGGATTCGAGCCGCGACAGCTCCAGGAGGTCGTCGACGAGGTCGCCCATCGAATCGACGATGCCGCGACTCCGTTCCATGAAGTCGCGCTCGACGTCCGGATCGCCGACCTTGCCGCCGAGGATCAGCTCGAGGTAGCCGCGCAGCCCGGTCAGCGGTGTCCTCAGCTCGTGGGCGATCGTCGACACGAACGTGGTGCGCTCGGCATCGCGGGCACGGAGCGAGGCCAGCTCGCGCTCGCTCGCCAGCTGGGCGGTGACGAGGGCGAGAGCGACGGCGGCATGACGGGCGAGTTGGCTTGGCAGTCGATCCGCGAGCCGCTCGGCGTCGCGCTCCCGGGCGAACTCGAAGCCGAGAAAGACCTCGCCGGCGCTCGGGATCGGGACCATCGCGTAGTGAGGTTCGGCCACCTCGCTCGGCGCCGGGCCGCCGCTCGGCGAACCGATCGTCGGAATCTCGGCATGCTCCTCGGCCGTGCCGACCACGAACGACACCGGCGACCGACCGGCGGCTGCCCGCTGGGCGCGGGTGCGGGGGGCGTGGACGTCCAGCCAGGCGGCGAGGGCCTCGGCCCGGCCCGGATTCTCGCCGGGATCGACGGCGACGGCCGTCCGTCGCTCGATCCCGTCGGCGATCACCGCGGCGTGGCGGGCCCCGACCGTGCGGGCGAGGAGGCGGAGCAGGCCCGCCAGGCGCTCCTCGCCGTCGACGTCGCTGGCGAGGATGTCGAGGGCTCGGGCAAGGAGCACCTTCTCGCGGTGCGCGATCTGGTCCTCGGTCCGGCGGTAGCTGACCCGCCGCTCGACGAACGGGCGAGGCGGGGAGACCGTCGGCGGCTGCGCGGGCAGCCGATC
This sequence comes from Candidatus Limnocylindrales bacterium, assembly GCA_036276275.1. Classification (GTDB taxonomy): domain Bacteria; phylum Chloroflexota; class Limnocylindria; order Limnocylindrales; family CSP1-4; genus CF-46. Next base: position 1,676 of record DASUPH010000090.1, on the reverse strand, counting down.
CGGACGCTGGTCGATCATGGGCCTCTGTGCTGGGGCGCGTGTTGAGCGAATGGCCGCCCGACCGACACCGGCCGGCTCGGACATCGTCCAATATCCGGTGCCTCCGGGAACATCCCCCGGCCGCCGTCGGCCACTGGCCCGGAAGTACCGGGTGGGTACCGCCGTCCGGTTGCCGGCCGCGTCAGCCGGAGCGGCTGCCGCCGCGGACCGGCCGGCCGAGCGTGCGGCGCACGACGTCGATCACCTCGTCGACGTACGCATCGGCCTCGCCGTTCTCGGCGGCCGTCCGGACGCAGCCCTGGACGTGATCCTCGAGCACGAGGATCGAGAGAGCATCGACGGCCGCGCGGAGGGCGGAAGTCTGCTGGAGGATGTCGACGCAGTACTCCTCGCGCTCGATCATCCGGGCAATGCCCCGGACCTGGCCCTCCATCCGGGACAGCCGCCGGATCAGTCCGGCCTTGTCCTTCGAATAGCTGTGGCGGAAGTGAGCCGGGGCGGGCGGGGCGGCGGCTCGGGTCGAGCTGGTTGGCACGATCGGCCTCCGGGCTTGGCTGATACTGGGTGGTTGCTGCCCGCCGGCGCCCGCGATCTGGCCGTCGGCGGCCCGCGCATGATACCCCCAGGGGGTATCGCCCCGCAATCGGGGCCGCCAGCGCGGTGAACTGCGCGACCCGCTAGACTTGCGGCCGATGGATCCGCGCGACGACCACGGTTCGCTCGCGGGCGGTGTCGACTGTGCCGCCTGCGGCAACTTCGTCCCGACCGAGCGGATCCGCGTCCTGGCGAGGCGCGACGACATCGCGTTCGTCGAGATCGATTGCCCGGCCTGCCGCAGCGAATCCCTCGGGATCGTGATCGCCGGCGAGGACCACAATGACGTAGCGCCGTACGGCGAGTTCGGTCCGCCCGACGAGGAACGCTTCCGGGAGGCCCTGCCGATCGGGCCGGATGACGTCCACCGGGTCCACGACCTCCTGGCGCGCGGCGACCTGGCCGCCCTCGTCGGCCGCCGTGAGCCGCCGCCGAGCGGTCTCGGGCGTTGACCCGCGCGTCGCCGACCGGCCCGAACTCGGGTCGCCGTGGCCGGCGCCGGTCGTCCGCCCAGCGCCGTCGCCTCGAATCGGCGGCGACCGCGGCGGGCCTGCCCGCGACGCCGCTCGCCACGGCGGCTCCGCCGAGCGCGTCACCCGCCGCTCCCGCGTCGCCCGTGCCCGAGCCGCCCCCGACGATCGTGCCCGAGGATGACGCCCCCGCGCCGTGGCCTCGCCTCGACCGCCCCGAGCCGGCCTTCGCCCACGCGAGCGAGGCCGAGATGGCCCGGATCCTCGACTTCTATCGCGTTCGCTGGGAGTACGAGCCCCACACGTTCCCGATCCTCTGGAATCTCGACGGCGCCGTGGTCGAGAGCTTCTCGCCGGACTTCTGGCTGCCGGACCTGGATCTGTACCTCGAGATGACCACCCTGCGGCAGAAGCTCGTCCGGAAGAAGAACCGCAAGCTCCGCCGCGTCCTCGAGCTCTACCCGGACCTTCGCGTCAAGTTGTTCTACGCCCGCGACTTCCGGGCGCTGATGCTGAAGTTCGGCCGGCTCGCCCTCGTCGAGGAGCTGAGCGGCACGTCCGGCCACCTCGTCCACGATCGCGAACCGGCCGCGGACGGAGCGCCGGGCGCCG
>DASUPH010000089.1:0-4067 GCA_036276275.1 Candidatus Limnocylindrales bacterium | reverse complement strand
GATCGTTCGGGCTCGTGGGCGGTCGCTCTCTCGACGCGGAGCCGGTGTGACTCGAAAGCGATCGGTGGGGGTGATGGCCCGGGTGGATAGGGCGGGAGCCGTAGACGCTCGCTCCGGCGCTCCGGTACCATGAGCCGCCATTCATCGTGCATAGGTTCTATGCAATCGGCACTGGCGGAGGATCGCGGACGGTGGAGCCCCAGGCGCACGGCTTGGCCGTGGTGAAGGCGGATGAGGCCCCCTTCGTCAACCGGCGCGACCCCGCGCTCCAGCTCGGCCCCGACGGCAAGCCCGCGGTCAGCCGCCGTGCCCCGACGTGGGCCGACGTCCCCGACGAGAAGTGGAACGACTGGCGCTGGCAGCTCTCGAACCGGGTCAACGAGCTCGAGGAGATCGAGCAGATCCTGGAGCTGACCGACGAGGAGCGCGAGGGGCTCTCGGCCAAGGACAAGTTCCGGGTCGACATCACGCCGTACTTCATCAGCCTGATCGACCCCGACGACCCGAACGACCCGATCCGCCGCCAGGTGATCCCGCTCGGGCGGGAGCAGCAGGCATTCACCGCGATGATGGAGGACTCGCTCGCCGAGGACCGCCACTCCCCGGTGCCCGGTCTCGTCCATCGCTACCCGGATCGCGTCCTGATGCTCGTGACGACGCAGTGCGCGAGTTACTGCCGCTACTGCACGCGGTCGCGGATCGTCGGCGACCCGACCCAGAACTTCAACCGCAAGGACCACGAGGCCCAGCTCGACTACCTCCGCCGGACCCCGCAGGTCCGCGACGTCCTGATCAGCGGCGGCGACGGCCTCACGTTGGCGCCCAAGCTCTTCGAGTCGATCCTCCGCGGCCTCCGCGAGATTCCCCATATCGAGATCATCCGCATCGGCTCGCGCGTCCCGGTCTTCCTGCCGCAGCGGATCGACGACGAGCTGTGCGAGGTGCTCGAGAAATACCACCCGCTCTGGATCAACCTCCACTTCAACCATCCCAACGAGATCACGCCGGAGGTCTCGCGGGCGGTCGACAAGCTCACGAAGGCGGGCCTGCCGGTCGGCAACCAGAGCGTCCTCCTGGCCGGCGTCAACGACTGCGTCCACATCCAACGCTCGCTCGTGCACAGGCTCGTCGAGAACCGCATCCGGCCCTACTACCTGTACCAGTGCGATCTCGTCGAAGGCTCCGGCCACTTCCGGACACCGGTCGGCAAGGGGCTCGAGATCATGGAGGGGCTCCGCGGCCACACGTCCGGCTACGCGGTGCCGACCTACGTGATCGACGCGCCCGGTGGCGGCGGCAAGATCCCGGTGATGCCGAACTACCTCATCAGCTACTCGGATCACAAGGTCGTGCTCCGCAACTACGAGGGTTACATCACGACCTACGAGGAGCCGCCGACGTACGAGCGCCACAATGAGGCGGCCTGCACGTATTGCCAGAGCCAGCGTTCCGAGCCCGGCCAGTCCGGCGTCCTCGGCCTGCTCCAGGGCGAGCGGATGTGGATCGAGCCGAAGGGGTTCGAGGACGTCCATGCCCGCGGCAACACCGAGGCGCACCGCCTCCAGGATCCGGCCAAATGGGTGCCGTTCGGCGTCGGGGCGATCGAGGGCACGGCTCGGTCCCTGCGGGTCATCGAAGGCGGCGATTCGGCTCTGGACGACATCAATCGGGCCGCGACTGACACGAACGCCGGGATCGTGGAACCTGGCGATCTCGAATCGGAGGAAGAGCGGGCCGCGCATCCGGGATCGCCATACGGGCCCGGCGAGGAGCCGCGGCCGCGGGACGGCGAGCCGACCGGATCGGCCCACGGGGAGCTGCTCTGACCTCGGCCCGAATGACGACGGTGGAGCGACACCCGGCGAGCTCGCCGCCTGGTTCGATGCGCTGAACCGGGACGTCCGGTACCAGCTCACCGCGATCGGCTCGGCCGCGCCGGATCTCCACGTGAAGACCAGGGTCAGGAACGGGCGCTTCACGATCGCCGGCGGACATCGCGGCCAGGAGGTGAGCTGGCAGCTCACCGGCATCCGCCAGGATGCGTACGCGAGGAAGCACCCGAGCGTCGTCGAGGAGGCCAAGACCGGCGACGCGAAGGGCAAGTACCTCCGTCCCGAGCTGTTCGGCAAGCCGAGGTCGTGGAGCATCCACGGGGCGCCGGCCGTCGTGATCCCGGACGTGCGGGTCAGCCCCTGATCGTCGGCCGGGTCGCGACTTTGAGGTAGGCCTCCGGCTCCGAATACGACCACGGCCCGATGGCCGCGCCGGCCGTTGCGACGAGTCTCCCGATACCGGCCGAACGAGCCGGATCACGGGAGCACGAACGATGAGAGCCCTCGCCTATCTGCTCGGCGCACGAGCGCTCGACCTTGCACGAGACCCGGGAGCCGCCCGCCGGCCGGCGCCGGAGGTTGCGCTGGGTCCGATGGCGACCACCGAGGAGACCGCGTCGGCATGGCGCCGCTGGGCCCAGGCCGGCGAACCGCGCGACCGTGCCACCGCCCCGACCGGTTTCCGGCACGAAGGTTCGCCCGAACCGGTCCGATCGACTCGCGCGCCCGCTTGAGCGGGCGACGGAGCTCGGCGTCCTGAGCGGACAGGCGCCCGTCTCCCTGTTCCCAGCGAGGTACGCCCGCCGTACCATCGGCCGCGTGGGGAGTCGCTCGAGCCCGATCATCGTGGGCCGCGATCGCGAGCTGGCCCGGATCGAACACGCCCTCGTGCTCGCCGCGACGGGTGAGCCGGCTCTTGTCCTGATCCGCGGTGAAGCCGGCATCGGCAAGAGTCGCCTCGTGCGGGAGGCCATCGGACAGGCCGAGGCGGGCGGTTCGGCGATCCTCCACGGTGCCTGTCTCGACCTCGGCGGCGACGGTCTCCCGTACCTCCCGATCGTGGAGGCCCTGCGCCGCCTCGCGAGCGCGATGCCCCGCGAACGCATGCGCGAGCTGCTGGGGTCGGCCGCCCCGGAGCTGTCCGCGCTGGTGCCGGACCTGGCAGAGCCCGGACCTGCCGCGGAGCGGATCGCCACGTCCTCGACCGTCGACCGGGCCCGGCTGTTCGAGCGGTTCCTCGGGTTCCTCGAACGGCTCGGATCGGACGCTCCCGTGCTGGCGGTCGTCGAGGACGTCCAGTGGATCGACCCAGCGACGCGCGACCTGCTGACGTTCCTCGTCCGCAACATCACGACGGAGCGCGTGGTCGCGATCCTCACCTGCCGAACGGACGACCTCCACTCGGGTCACCCGGTCCTGGCCTGGATGGCCGAGCTCGGCAGGGCGCCCGGCGCGATCCGTCTGGACCTCGACCGGCTCAGCTCGACGGACGTCAGGCACCTGCTCGAAGCCATCGAGGACGGGCCCGTTCCGCAGGCCGTGCTGGAATCGATCTCGCGTCGCTCCGAGGGCCATCCGCTGTTCGCCGAGGAGCTCTTCGAGGCCGTGTCGGCGACGAACGGCGAGCGCCCGCCGTCGCTCGTCGAGGTCCTGCTCGGTCGGGTCGCAGCCCTCGATCTCGACACCCTCACCGTCGTCCAGGCGCTGGCCGTCGCCGGCCGGCCGGTCGACGGGCGGCTGGTCGGGCTCGTCGTCGAGCGGTCCGGGCGCGAGGTCGGCGTGGCTCTTCGCGACGCCACCGCGCACGGCGTCCTCGTGGCGCTCCCGGATGGCAGCCACGCCTTCCGCCACGAGCTGCTTCGAGAGATCGTGGAGCGCGAGCTGTCGATCGGGGAGCGGCGCGAGTTGCACGAGCAATTCGCCCGCCAGCTCGAGTCGCACCCGGAGCTGGCGGCCGATAGCCCGGCCGGAAAGACGGGCGAGCTCGCCCGTCACTGGGCCCTGGCCGAGCGTCCGCTCGAGGCTCATCGCGCCGCGATCGTCGCCGCTGGAGCGGCCGAGGACGTCCATGCGTTCGCCGACGCGCAGCGCCTCCTGGAGCGGGCGATCGGACTGGAAGGCCAGCTGCCGCCTGAGGAGGCGCCGTCGGCGGCGGAACGGATCGACGTCCGCCGGCGTGCCGCCCAGGCGGCGGATCTCAGCGGCGAGCTCGAGCGCGCGACGGAGATGGTGCGC
>DASUPH010000088.1:0-9125 GCA_036276275.1 Candidatus Limnocylindrales bacterium | reverse complement strand
TTCGTCGCGGCCGCGGCCCCGTGGTTCGAAGGTGCGCCGCGGTTCCTCGCCCGACTCGCGGCGGATCGGCCGTTCGGCGACGCCCCGCGGCTGTTCGCGCGAGCCGGGACGATCGCCCTCGCGATGCCCGAGGACGAGCAGGTCGAGCTGATCAACGCCCATCCTCGGCTCGGCGCGCCGCCGGCCACGGTCTCGGCCGATTCGTTCCGCGAGCAGGGGTACGACCGCGAGACGACCGAGGCGGGCGCCGAGCTCGGCCGGCTCAACGCCGAGTACGAGTCGCGCTTCGGGTTCCGCTTCTGCGTTTTCGTGGCGGGCCGGCCGCGGTCGGCGCTCGTGCCGGTTCTCCGGGGAGCGCTCGCGGCCGATCGCGACGCCGAGATCCAGCGTGCGCTCCGCGACGTCGTGGCAATTGCCCGCGACCGGTTCGAGCGCGCCGTGGTGACCCCGGCGGGCACAGCCGGAGTCGCTCGATGATCGAAGTCGGCCCGAATTCCTACGGCAAGTCGGCGATCCGGCTGGTCAAGGTCGTTCGCGGCGAGACACCCCACCGCGTCCGCGACCTGACGGTCGCGATCGCCCTGGAGGGCGACTTCGAGGCGTCGTACAGCGCCGGCGAGAACTCCGGGGTGATCGCGACCGACACGATGAAGAACACGGTCTACGCGCTCGCCGGCAAGCACCTGACGGGCTCGATCGAGTCATTCGGGCTCGTTCTTGGACGCCATTTCCTTGCAGAGCCGCAGGTCGGGCTCGTCCGGGTCTCGATCGAGGAGCACGCCTGGCGGCCGATCGGATCGGCAGCCGACGCGTTCACCCGCGACCCGAGCTCGACGCGGACCGCGGTGGTCGCGGTCGCCCGGGACGGGGTCACGTTCGACTCCGGGATCGCCGGGCTCACCGCCATGAAGACCACCCGATCGGCCTTCGAAGGGTTCCCCCGCGACCGGTTCACGACGCTCAAGGAAACCGACGACCGGATCATGGCCACGAAGGTCACCGCCTGGTGGCGGTACGCGCCTGGCGCGGTCGACTTCGACACCTCGTACGACGCCATCCGGTCGACGCTCCTCGAGGTCTTCGCGGACCACCACTCGGTGTCGGTCCAGGCGTCGATCTGGATCGTCGGCAAGGCCATTCTGGAACGCCATCCCGAGGTCGCCGAGATCTCGATGTCGCTGCCGAACCTCCATCACTGGACAGTCGACCTGAGCCCGTTCGACATCGCGAACGACCGCGAGGTCTACGTCTCGACCACTGAACCGCACGGCCTGATCGAAGCGACGATTCGACGCTCCGAAGGGTAGCTCGGGGGCCGCCCGCGCGCGACGCAACACCTCCCTCAATCCCGATGGCCATGACGGCATATTCGCCGTGGCGCATACGCAGTGAGCCCCCGATGCGCCTACCTGGAATGTGCGGCGATGGCCATCAAATTGGGAGGGGGTGTTCGGGCGCGATCGCACGGCCGATCGACCTCGTGACACGCTAGCTGTCACAACCGCCATCGACGATGCCGTCCATGGAAGCCCGCATCGTCCAGCTCCCGACCAGCGAAGTCCGCGTCGACGGCGAGCGCATCGTCGTCGAGCGGCTCGTCATCCGCGACCCTACCCTGGCCGCGGTCGTCGCCGACCGCGAGCCCGAGGATCGGCCGGCCTTCGTCGAGCGCGCCCTGAGGATCGGCCTCTCGGCGCTCCAGGACGCGAGCCTTACGGTCGACGTCGACCTCGTCCGCGACGAGTTCGAGAAGCTTCTGCGCTCTTCCGAGCAGGCGAACGCGAAGGCCGCCGAGGCGCTCGACGAGGTTCTCCGTTCCAACTTCGCCGACGGCGACGGCCGGCTGCCGCGGACCCTCGAGAAGTTCCTCGGCGATCGCGGCGCGCTGCGGACCTTTGTCGCCGAGCTGTTCGACGAGACGAAGCGGGACAGCGCGATCGGCCGGATGCGGACGCTCCTCGGGACGTACTTCGACGGCGACGCGTCGAAGCTGGCGGTCCTCCTCGACCCGACCCGCCAGAATTCGCCGATGCACCAGTTCCGGAGCGAGGTCGCGCGTGGCTTCGAGGGACTCCACGAACGTCTGGCCGGGATCGAGGCCGCGGCGGCGGCGCGTGGCATCGAGCGGACCAGGTCGGCCGCCAAGGGCGGCGACTTCGAGGACATGATCGAGGCGATGCTGGCCGACATCGCCCGCGGCGCTGGCGACCTCGTCGACCGGACGGGCGACGCCGTGGGCGAGGTCCTCCGCTCGAAGAAGGGCGACTTCGTTGTGACGGTCGACCCGGCCCGGACCGGCGGCGCCGACGTCCGCGTCGTCGTCGAGGCGAAGGACCGGCCGATGTCCGTGCGCTCGATCCGGGAGGAGCTGCGCGAAGCCAAGCAGAACCGGGCGGCGGCGGTCGGTCTCGTCATCTTCAGCCCGGACCACGCGCCCACCGGCATCGCCCCGTTCGATGTCCGTGCCGGCGACGTCTACTGCGTGATCGACCCGGCGGCGCCGGACGCGGCCGTCCTCGAAGCCGCCCTGCGGCTCGCCCGCCTCCTGGCGATTGCCAGTCTCCGCGACGTCGCGGCAGAGATCGACGTCGAGGCGATCCGGGCTGCGATCGCCGGGGTTCGCGCCGAGCTCGATGCGCTCAAGGGGATCAAGGCGACGCTGACCTCGATCGCGACCAGCACCACCGTCGTCCAGACGTCCCTGGACCGACTCCGTGATGCGATCCTGGCTCGGGTGGCCGAGGCCGAGGAGCAGATCCGGGTCGCGCGAAGCACCGCTCGCTGAGACCTGAGACCGGGGGTGGTCCCATCGGGTCTGGTGCAGTTCGGGACTGCTGAGCCACCCGCCGATGGGACCACCGGGTGGGTGGTTCACCCGAGCCGCCGGCAGCAGACTGCGAAAACGCCCGGGATCGGAGGATCGGGTCCGGGTTTGCGCAACTGCTGTACCCTCGGAGAACCCCGTGCGACGTCTCCTGACCGCGATTGCTGCCGCCTCCATGCTCGTGTCCAGTGTCGGGAGCGCCCTCGCGGTCGAACCGGTCCCGTCCACGGACCCTGGGCCGACCGTCGAGCCGTCGCCGATCGCGCCCTCGGCGAGCGCCGAACCGACCTCCGTCGCGGAGCCGTTGCCGAGCGCCGATCCTGAAACGAATGCGGGCGCCGTCGCCCCGACGACCGCACCGAGCACCGTCGGAAAGACCGCTCCTGCCGTCGCCGGTAGCGCCGATCCGAGTGGCCGCTGGATCGTCGTCCTGAAGGACGGCACGAACGCCGCCACTACCGTGAAAGATCGCGGGCGCAAGCTCGGCTTCAAGGCGGACCGCACGTTCAGCCACGCCTTCCGCGGCTTCTCCGCGAAGCTGGACCGCGGCCAGGTCGACGCGCTGCGCCGCGATGCGTCGGTCGCCATGGTCGTTCCCGACGAGAAGATCGAGGCCGAGGCCCAGTCGATCCCGACCGGGATCAGTCGCATGGGCGCACGGGTGTCCCCGGTCGCGCGGATCAACGGCATTGACGAGCGCATCGATGCGGACGTCGCGATCGTCGACACGGGGATCACCCAGGTCGCCGACCTGAACGTCGTCGGCGGCTACAACTGCTCGACCACGAACCGGGCCGCCTGGCGCGACGTCTACGGCCACGGCACCCATGTCGCTGGGACCGTCGGGGCGATCGACAACGCCGACGGTGTTGTCGGGGTCGCTCCTGGCGTCCGCCTCTGGGCGGTCAAGATCCTCGACGACTCCGGCGAGGGCCTGCTGAGCTGGTATGTCTGTGGTCTCGACTGGATCGCCGCCCAGCGCGACCCGACGAACCCCAGCCGCCCTTTGATCGAGGCCGTGAACATGAGCGTCACGAAGTGGGGCAAGGACGACGGGAACTGCGGCAACACGAACAAGGACATCCTTCACCAGGCGATCTGCCGGCTCGTCGCGAGCGGCGTCACGGTCGCCGCCGCCGCCGCGAACGACTCGAGCAGCGCGGCGGCCCGCGTGCCTGCGGCGTACAACGAGGTCATCACCGTCTCCGCCCTCGCCGACACCGACGGCAAGCCGGGCAGCCTCGGCGGGCATCGCTGCCTCTCATGGGGGACCTACGACGCCGATGACACGTTCGCCGACTTCAGCAACTACGGCTCCGACGTCGACCTGATCGCCCCCGGCAAGTGCATCTGGTCGACGGTACCGGGCGGCTTCCAGTACATGTCCGGGACGTCGATGGCCACCCCGCACGTCACGGGCGCCGTCGCGCTCGTCAAGTCGACCCGCCCGTACTTCACGACGGGCGAGGTCAAGGAGGCGCTGCAGTATCTCGGCAACCTCGGCTGGAAGACCAATACGGATCCCGATCCGTACCACGAGAAGCTGCTCGACGTCTCGAGGCTCGGGCCGCGTGGTGACTTCAGCCTCGCGTCCGGCACCGTCGCAGCCGTCGGCGAGGGTGGCGGCTCGGCGCGGCTCGCGGTCGCGATCAACCGCAGCACGACGTCCTTCGAGCGGGTCCGCCTGAGCTTCGGAACGCTGCCCGCCGGGATGACCGGCTCGTTCGACAAGACCAGCGTCTACGGGTTCGGGACAACGACCGCCACCCTGACCGTCAACGTCCCGCAGGGCACGGCCCGCGGAACCTACGCCGTCACGGTGACCGGCGACGAGCACGGCAATCGACATGCCGTCACGTCCACCTTCGTCGTCAAGAACGACATCCCGACGGCTCTGCCACCGACGATGGCGCCCCGAACGAAGGCGACCACGACAAACACGACCGTGCCCGTCCAGGTCAGCTGGGCAGCAGGCACGGACCCGACGAGCGCGATCGGGGGGTACGAGGTCCAGCGAAGCATCAACGGCGGCGGATGGACCGCGCTGGGCTCGACGGCCGCCTCGGTCCGGGGCGTGGCCACGACCCAGACGCTCGGCAGCCGCTACCAGTACCGGGTTCGCGCCCGGGACGTCGTGGGCAACTGGAGCGCGTGGGCCGCCGGCCCGATCCTGACGGGCAGCCTCGTCCAGGAACGTTCGTCGGTCGTCGTCTATCACGGCACGTGGCGAAAGACGCTGTACAGCCTCGCCTCCGGCGGTTCGACGACGTACGCGACCGCGACGGGCGCCCGCGCCCGGATGACGTTCAGCGGCCGCGCGATCGCGATCGTCGCCCCGGTCGGACCGACCCGCGGAACGGCCGCGGTCTACGTCGACGGCGTGTACAAGCGCACCGTCAGCTTCCGGGCGACCTCGGGCCGGAGCCGGATGGTGATGTACTCGACGACCTTCGCCGCCGTCGGCAGCCACTCGATCGAGCTGCGCCTGACCACCAGCAAACGAGTCGACCTGGACGCGTTCGTCATTCTTCGTTGACGCTCGCGGGCGATCCCGCGATACCGACGGCTTGCCGGGGGGCGCTATCATGCGGGCCCGGCCGTCCGGCACCGACCGATGGCCCCGCACGAGGACCTGCCGTGGCGCGCGCGATGTGGAAGGGGGCGATCCAGTTCGGGCTGGTGACCATCCCGGTCAAGCTCTACCTGGCGACCGAGTCCGACTACACGATCCGCTTCAACATGCTCCACGAGAAGGACCTGTCGCGGATCCAGATGAAGACGTGGTGTCCCGTCGAGGACGAGCCGATCTCCCGATCGGACACGGTCAAGGGCTACGAGTACTCGCCGGGCGAGTACGTCGTGATCACCGACGAAGACCTCGAGAAGGTCCCCCTCAAGACGGTTCGCTCGATCGAGATCGAGCAGTTCACGAAGGCCGACGACGAGGAGTCGGCCAACACCCGCTTCGTCAAGCAGGCCTATTACGTGGAGCCGGACAAGATCGGCCGCAAGCCCTTCTACCTGCTCCGGTCGGTCCTCCAGGAGGAGGGCCTCCAGGCGATCTGCAAGGTCGTGATCAAGGACCGCGAAGCGCTCGCGGCCCTCGATCCGTTTGCCGACACGATGCTCCTGACGACCCTCCATTGGCCGGACGAGATCCGGGCCACGTCCGAGCTCGACCTGCCCGACGAGGAGTTCTCGTTCAAGCCGGCCGAGCTGGCGATGGCCAAGCAGCTCGTCTCGGCGATGACCGGCGCGTTCGATCCCTCCGCCTACAAGGACGAGTACCGCGACGCCCTGATGCAGGTCATCGAGTCCAAGGTCGAGGGCCACGAGGTCAAGACGCCGGAGCCGGTCGAGGAGAGCGGCAAGCTCGTGGATCTGATGGCCGCACTCGAGGCGTCGGTCAATGCGGCCAAGGCCGCCCGCGGCGGCGAGAAGCCGGTCAGCGTCGCCGAGGCGAAGAAGGCCCGCGCGGACAAGGCCGCGTCCGGTTCGAAGGCGCCGGCCGCCAAGGCGAAGCGAGCGGCCGACGACGAGGCCGAGGGGCCGCGGGCCAAGACCCGGAAGCGCAAGACCGCCTGAGGCGGCGAGCGACGCGCCATCGACCGTTCGAACCCGGCAGACTGAGCGGCGATGCCGCTCGAGCAGTACCGCCGCAAGCGCGACTTCGATCGAACGCCCGAGCCCGCCGGCGCGACGACTCCGCCGGCCGGTTCCGGCCGGTTCGTGATCCAGCGCCACCGCGCGACCCGGCTCCACTACGACTTCCGGCTCGAGATCGAGGGCGTCCTGGTCAGCTGGGCGGTCCCGAAGGGCCTGACCCTCGACTCGGCCGTGCGTCGGATGGCCGTCCACGTCGAGGACCACCCGATCGAGTACTTCGACTTCGAGGGGGTGATCCCGAAGGCCCAGTACGGCGCCGGCGACGTGATCGTCTGGGACTGGGGAACGTGGGAGCCGGAGGCGGAGACGCCCGATCCGCTTGCGGCGATCGAGAACGGCGAGCTGAAGTTCGTCCTGCAGGGCCAGAAGGTCCGGGGCCGGTTCACGATCGTCCGGACGAGCCGCCGACCGGGCAGCGCGGCGACAACCGCGTTCGAGGACGACAGCGAGCAGTGGCTCCTGATCAAGAAGCGCGACGCCGACGCGGTGACGGGCTGGGACGCCGAGGACCATCCCCAGAGCGTCAAGACCGGCCGCACGAACGACGAGGTCAAGGCCAACCGCGACGCGCTCTGGATCAGCGAGATCCCGGCGGCGGTTGCGGCGATCGATCTCTCCAGGGCGGTCGAGCGATCGATGCCCGACCGGATCGAGCCGATGCTCGCGACCCTCGCGTCGACCCCGTTCAGCGACCCCGACTGGCTCTTCGAGGTGAAGTGGGACGGCTATCGGGTCGAGACGGTCGTGCGCGACGGGAAGGTGAAGCTCTGGACGCGGAACCTGAAGGACGCCGAGACGTACTTTCCGGGCCTCCTCACGCCGCCGACCTGGATCGATGCGCGGGAGGCGATCGTCGACGGCGAGGTCGTCGCGATCGACGAGGACGGGCGGCCGGACTTCGGGATGCTGCAGGAGCGGATCAGCGAGGCCCGGGCTGGTCGGCCGGCAAGCGGCCTCGTGTACCAGGTGTTCGACCTGCTCTATCTCGATGGCAAGTCGCTGCTCAAGGTCCCGCTGGAGGATCGCAAGCGATTGCTCCGGAGCGTGCTCCGCGACTCGTCGCGTGTCCGATTCGCCTCCCACGTCACCGGTGAGGGCGTCGCGTTCATGGAGGCTGCCCGGGCGAAGGGCCTGGAGGGAGTCGTCGCGAAGCTGCGACGGTCACCGTACGAGCCGGGTCGGCGGACGCCGGCCTGGCTGAAGCTGAAGATCCGGCCGGAGCAGGAGCTCGTCGTCGGTGGCTGGACGCCTGGTGAGGGCAATGCCCGGGATCTCGGCGCGGTCGCCGTCGGGGTCTACGAGGATGGCAAGCTGCGGTTCGCCGGCAAGGTCGGATCTGGCTTCACGGCGACCACGCGGAAACGGCTGCTCGCGACGATGGCGTCGCTCGTGACCGACGAGCCGCCGTTCGATCCGCCGCCGCCTCAGGATTACCGGGGCCGCTGGGGCGGCGACCTGAAGGGGATCACGTGGATCCGGCCGGAGCTCGTGATCCGGGCCGAGCTGGGCGGCTGGACCCGGGACGGCTCCGTTCGCCAGACATCGTTCAAGGGGATGGAATTGGGCAAGGATCCGAAAGCGGTCATCCGCGAGGTGCCGATCTCGTCGACGAAAGCGGTCGCCGCGGCGGAGGCAGACGTGGCGAAGGTCGCCCCCGAGAAGAAGGCCAAGGCCGCGAAACCGAAGGCCGCGAAACCGAAGGCCGCGGCAAAGAAGACCGCCAAGGCGACGGACCCCGCGCGTGGTCCCGATGCGTTGCCGTGGGCGGCCGATCCGGCCGAGCTCGAGCGGCTCCGATCGATGCCCGCCGAAGGCGTCTGGCACGTCGGGGGCTCAGCGGGCGAGGACCTCAAGCTCACGAACCTCGACAAGGTGCTCTTCCCGCCGCCGGCGGCCGACCCGGACGCGGGACCGGTCACGAAGCGTGAGCTCGTCGAATACTTCGCCCGGATCGCCCCGACGATGCTGCCGCATCTCGCCGAACGGCCGCTGAACCTCAATCGATTCCCGAACGGTGCCGACGGGCCCGGCTTCTGGCAGAAAGACATCCCCGACACGGCGCCCGGCTGGCTGCGTCGATGGACCGAGGTCGGCGTCGATGCTCGCAAAGCGAACGACCACCTGATCGCCGATCGGGTCGCGACCCTGTCATGGCTCGGCAACCAGGCCGCTTTCGAGATCCATGCCTGGACCGCCAGCCTCGAGGACCCGTCCCGGCCGACGTTCGCCTTGATCGACATCGATCCGGGCACGAAGACGACCTGGGACGAGACCCTCGTCCTTGCCCGGCTCTACCGAACGGCGCTCGGGCACCTCGGCGTGCGGGGCTACCCGAAGACGACCGGCAAGCGCGGCATCCAGGTCTGGATCCCGATCGTCCCCCGCTACGGCTTCGCCGAGACGAGCACCTGGGTGGAGCGCGTCTCGCGCGCGGTCGGTGCGATCGTGCCGGACCTCGTCTCCTGGGAATGGGCGAAGGGCGCCCGGAAAGGTCGGGCGCGCCTCGACTACACGCAGAACGCCTCGATCAAGACGCTCGTCGCGCCATACTCCGTCCGACCCGCGTCCGGGGCGCCGGTTTCCGCGCCCATCACCTGGGACGAGCTCGACGATCCGGCCTTGCGACCCGACCGTT
>DASUPH010000087.1:0-5038 GCA_036276275.1 Candidatus Limnocylindrales bacterium | reverse complement strand
CATCACCTGGGCCGCGATCCTGTTCGGTGCGGCGACGGGAATCGCGTTCTATCTCGCGATCGTCCTGGCCGAGCGGTTGGTCATCCCGTGGGCCGCCGCCATGCGCGCCGACACCTGACGATCCGGGGCGCGGCACGGCCCCAGCCATCCGGGTCGCCAGGGGCGTGACCGACGCGCTGCGAGGTCGTATCCTTCGGCCCTCGGCGGCGTCGACCGCCGATTCGAACAAACGCGCGCGCCGGTGGGGCGAAGGCGCCAGGGCAGGAGGAGTCAATGGACAAGAGGCGCGTATTCGCGCTGGCCGCGGCGGCCGTCTTCGTCTTCGGCGCCTGTACGAGCGGGTCGACGCCGACCCCGGGGTCGCAGGCGCCGTCGAGCGTCGCCCCGTCGACCGCCGCGTCCGGCGGAAGTGGGTCGCAGCCGCCGGCCAGCACCTCGGCCGAGGCCGCTACGGTCCGGCTACAGCTCCAGTGGGCGCCGCAGGCGCAGTTTGCCGGCTACTTCGCGGCCGACAAGCAGGGCTACTTCAAGGCAGAGAACCTGACGGTCACGTTCGTCCCGGGCGGCCCGGACGTCGTTCCGCAGGTCGAAGGCTCGAAGGCCGACGGCCCGGAGTTCACGATCAGCTGGGTCCCGAAGGTGCTCGAGGCGCGCGAGGCGTCGCCCGCGTCCGACCTTGTCGACATCGCCCAGATCTTCCAGCGCTCCGGCACGCTGTCCGTGACCTGGAAGGACACCAAGCTCGACGATCCGTGCAAGCTCGCCGGCAAGAAGGTCGGGACGTGGGGCTTCGGCAACGAGTTCGAGGTGACCGCGGGTCTGTTGACGTGCGGCCTGACGCCCGGTCTCGAGAACAGCGGCGATCCAACCAAGCAGTACCAGCAGGTGACGCAAGCCTTCGACATGAAGGCGTTCCTCGCCCGTGACATCGACGCCGCCGAGGCGATGGTCTATAACGAGTACGCCCAGGTCCTCGAAGCGCCCGACCCGGCGACGGGCGAGCTCTACAAGCCCGACCAGCTCAACGTCATCAACTGGAACGACTACCGGGTGGCGATGCTCCAGGACGCGATCTTCGTCCGCCAGGCGTGGCTCGCTCAGGGCACCAACCGGGACGTCGCCGTCCGCTTCGTCCGGGCGTCGCTCAAGGGCTGGATCTACTGCCGCGACCATCCGGACGACTGTGTCCAGTACACGACCCAGGCCGGCAGCCAGCTCGGCGCAGGCCACCAGAAGTGGATGATGAATGAGATCAACGCCCTCGTCTGGCCGTCGCCCCTCGGGGTCGGCATGATCGATCCGGTGTTCTGGGGGCAGACCGTCAAGGTCGCCACCAACGCCGGAATCATCAAGAAGATCCCGAGCATCGACGCCTACACGAGCGATCTGGTCACGGAGGCGCTGGCCGGGATCACCGACGACGCGAAGGGCGCCGACTTCAAGAAGGGCACGGTCGAGGTGACGCCGGGCGGCAACTGAGCCACCGTCCATCGCAGATCCGGACGGCCGGCCCGACGGGCCGGCCGTCCGATTCATCCGGCCGCTGAAGGTCCCCCCGGCCGTCGCCAAAAGTCGGACTTCGGTCGAAGTTGCGCGCAGGACTAGACTGGTCCCGTCGCCACCGACGAACGGAGGGCGACGCTCGCCGCCGGATGCTCCGGCTTCGGCCCACCAAGTTCGGCCGTCGTCGGGTGTCTCAAGGCCCATACCGGCATCCCGTCCCGGAGTGCTCACCACTCCGGCCTCGGCGCCGAGAGGAGCCAAGATGCCCGCACCCTTCAGCCGCCTCCGCCGCCTCCTCCATGGTCGTTCGGGTCGATCACGCCGCGCGCTGATCCCCGCGCTCCTCGTTCTGGCTGCGGCCGCTGCGATCGGGGCGGGCCCCGTCGGCGCCAGGACCGCCTACAGCCGCGACATGTACTTCACGGCCGGCTACGAGCGGCAGATCGACAACCGGACGTGCACCGCGGCCTCGACCGCGATGATGATGAACTTCATCGCCCGTCGCGACCTCAACCTGAGCCAGTCGGCGATCCTCGCCTACGAGCAGCCGCGCGATGCCCTCAACAACTCCGTCCAGCGCGGTTCCGACCCGCTTGGCTGGGCCCGGGCGGCCACCTACTTCTCCCGCTACACGGGCCACCCGACGAGCTACGCCTGGGAGACGTACCCGACCGAAGCCAAGGCGCTCGCCCGGGCCGGCCTGCAGATGACCCTGACCGGCCGGCCGGTGGGGCTGGTGGTCCAGAACGGGAAGCACGCCGTCGTGATGACCGGCTTCACCTCGTCGCGCAATCCGCTCGACCCGTGGTTCAACGTCTCGACCGTCGCGATCAGCGATCCCTACGGCTCGCATCACTACTGGGTCGGAGCGCCCTACTCGCCGCTCAGCCCGTACTACGAGATGGACGCGACCACGACCTACGATCGACTGTGGTACGGGAAGTACATCATCATCGCCCCGCAGGTCTGACCCGAACCCGCCCCGCCGGCTCACGGCGCGGTGATCGCCACCTTCTGGCCGACCTTGGTGAAGGCAACCTTGAGATCGATCACGATCTCCTGGAGCTGGCCGGAGACCCGTCCGCGACCGGTGATCGTGGCCGTCCCCGAGATGGGCCGGCCCGCGGCGTCGATCAGCAGCTCGAGCTTCGACGACGTGACGGCGACCTCGGTCAGGTTCGACGCCGGGATCATGATCGGGTGGACGATCGCCGATGCCATCGACACCCGGTAGGCGGTCTTGCCACCGGCCTCCGCCGGCCCGAGGTAGGTGACGTCGGGCGGGCTCTTCACGCTGGCAAACGCCGCCATCGAGCTCGATGCCGGGAATGCCGTCAGGCGCTCCCACGCCTCGGACCCGTACCGGATCCAGGCCTTGCCGCTCACGGATCGATGCTCGACCGTGGCCTTCGCCCCGCTCTTGAAGGTGAAGGTCGCCCGGACCCGGACGTCCGGTCCGCTCACCTGGAGGAGGCCGTTGCTGATGGGCAGGATGTCGACCGTGTGGCGCGACTTGCCGGTGAAGGTCGCCTGGTACGCAAAGCCGTCGTCGGCGACGAGGGCGAAGAACTTCGTCAGCGCGACCCGACCCGGATCCCGGCTGGGCGCGGGCGTCGGCGATCTCGCGACCGTCGGGTTCGCCGTCCCGGCAGCGGTCGACCCGGTCGGTGCATTGACGGTCGATTGGCTGTCACACGCGCCGAGCAGGAGCGCACCGAGCGACAGCCCGGCCGCCGCGATCACGAGCCATCGTCGCGGACCCCCCGCCGTCATCAGCTCGCCTTGCCGGTGCCGAACTGGCGGTCGCCGGCGTCCCCGAGGCCGGGCATGATGTAGCCCTTGTCGTTGAGCTGGCGGTCGAGCGCGGCGCAGTGGATCTCGACGTCGGGGTGGGCCGCGCTGACCGCGGCGACGCCTTCCGGAGCGGCGATCAGGTTGACGAGCTTGATCCGGACCGGCTGGACGGCGCCCCACTTCATGAGGACCTCGATCGCGGCCGTCGCCGAGCCGCCTGTGGCCAGCATCGGATCGAGGATCAGGCAGACGTCCACCGACGCCGAGTCGGGCAGCTTGTTGTAGTACTCGACCGGGCGGAGCGTCCGCTCATCGCGGAACAGCCCGAGGTGCCAGACCTCGGCCGTCGGCATCAGCTCGAGCATCGCGTCGACCATCCCGAGCCCGGCCCGGAGGATCGGGACGAGGCCGATCCGGTCGCCCAGCTCCTCGGCTTCCATCTGCTCGATCGGCGTCCTGATCGTGCGCGGTCGCACCCTCGCGTCGGCCAGCGCCTCGTAGCCGAGGAGCCACGACAGCTCGCGGACCACCTCGCGGAATTTCTTCGGCTCGGTCCTCTCGTCGCGCAGGATCGCGAGCTTGTGCCGGACGGCCGGATGGGTCGAAACGTGGAGGGTGGGCGGTTGCGACAAGCGGAGCCTCCGGCTGGCATGCGGGCCCATGGCCCGCCACGGCGATGACCGAATGCTAGCAAGCCCGAACGCGGCCCTCGACCTCTGCGGCCGGATCCG
Source organism: Candidatus Limnocylindrales bacterium (assembly GCA_036276275.1). Taxonomy (GTDB): domain Bacteria; phylum Chloroflexota; class Limnocylindria; order Limnocylindrales; family CSP1-4; genus CF-46. The sequence continues at coordinate 1,010 of DASUPH010000087.1, read as the reverse complement.
GCGTCGAACGACCCGCCGTGGGCACCCGGGTCGAGCCATCCGATCGGCCGGAACCGGCCGCGGGCCGACGCTAGCGGCCACCCGCCCCGGCGTCAACGGGTCGACGAGCACGAGTCCGTCGAATCCCGACACGTCGCGAGAGCGAGGCGCGCGCTATCCTCGCGGGACCGTGACGACCGAGTCCGCCCTGCCGTCCTCCGCCGCCGCACCGAATCCACGCGACCGCGCGTCACGCAGCCGCGTCACCCGCAAGGCCAGTCCGGTTCTCGTCCGCCAGGTCCGCAACGGGATCGAGGAATCCGTCCATCGCGGCGACGTGGTCGAGGTCGATCCCGACGGCCGGCTCGTCCGAGGGCTGGGCGATCCGGAGCGGGTCGTCAACCTCCGGAGCTGCGTGAAGCCGTTCGGGGTCGTCACCCTGATCGAGGCCGGTGGGATCGAGGCATTCGATCTCGAGCCGCCCGAGCTGGCGCTGATGGCGAGCTCCCATTCGGGCGAGGACCTCCACGTCCGGACGCTTCAGGGCATGTTCCGCCGAGCCGGTGTCAGCCAGACCCTTCTCGCGACCGGCGCGGAGGGCATGCCCCTCGATGCCCTGACGGCGGCGCGCCTCGCTCGCGACGGGGAGAAGGCGAGCCCGGTCCGCCACATGTGCTCCGGCCAGCACTCCGTGTTCCTCCTCCTGTCGCGGCTTCGCGGCTGGGATCCGGAGGGTTACTGGCTCGACGGGCACCCAGCCCAGGTCGCCTACCGGGCGGTCATCGCCCGGGCGTTCGGGACAACGCCGGGACGGTTGCGAACCGGGATCGACGGCTGCGGGGTCGCGACCTATGCGTTCCCGTTGCGCGAGGTCGCCCGGGCCTATTCCCTGCTGGCCGATCCGTCGTCGGCGCCGGCGAAGGACGCACGTTCGTCGCTGGCGGCGCCGCTGACCCTGGTCCGCGACGCGATGCTCGCTCATCCGGAGATGGTCGCCGGGACCCGCGACCGGCTCGACACATCGCTCATGA
>DASUPH010000086.1:0-4670 GCA_036276275.1 Candidatus Limnocylindrales bacterium | reverse complement strand
CTTCGAAATCGCAAAGTTCCTGCTGATCCGCTGACTCCGGCTACCATCCCTCCATGCCCAATAGACTCGCCAACGAGACGAGCCCGTACCTGCTCCAGCACGCCAACAACCCGGTCGACTGGTATCCGTGGGGCCCCGAGGCGCTGGCCCGGGCGAAGTCCGAGGACAAGCCGATCGTCCTCTCGATCGGCTATGCGGCCTGTCACTGGTGCCACGTCATGGAGCGCGAGAGCTTCGAGGACGCGGCCACGGCCGCCGAGCTGAACCGGGACTTCGTCGCGATCAAGGTCGACCGCGAGGAGCGGCCCGACCTCGACCAGGTCTACATGGCGGCCGTCCAGGCGATGACCGGCAGCGGCGGCTGGCCGATGAGCGTCTTCCTGACGCCCGACGGGCACCCGTACCTCAGCGGGACGTACTTCCCAGCCGAGCCGGCCCACGGCCTGCCATCGTTCCGTCAGGCCCTCGCCGGTGCCGCGCGGGCGTGGCGCGACGAGCGTCTCGGCGTCGTCGCCGCGGGTCAGCGACTGGTCGACAACCTCGCCGTCCAGAACCGCCTCGCAACGGACGGTCCGGAGGCGACGGAGGATCTCCTTGCCCGGGCAGAGGACGCCCTCCAGAGCCGGTTCGACACGCTGAACGGCAGCTGGGGCGGCGCCCCGAAGTTCCCCCAGCCGATGACGATCGACTTCCTCCTCCGGCGCCTTGCATCCGGCGTGCCGAAGTCGGGGGCGATGGTCCGCTACACCCTCGACCGGATGGCCGACGGCGGCATCCACGATCAGCTGGGTGGCGGCTTCCACCGCTATGCGACCGACCCGATCTGGCTCGTGCCGCACTTCGAGCAGATGCTCTACGACAACGCTCAGCTCGCCCGGAGCTCTCTCCGGGCGTGGGAGGTGTTCGTCGCGGCGCGCGGCGAGACCTCCCCGCCCGCGTGGCTGACCAACTATCGCAACGTGGCCGAGGGCGTGCTCGAGTACCTCCTCCGCGAGCTCCGCCGCGACGACGAGTCGTTCGCCGCCAGCCAGGACGCGGACACCGATGGCGTCGAAGGCGCGACCTTCACCTGGAACGCGGCCGAGATCCGCGAGGTCCTCGGCGACGACGCGCCGCTCTTCACCGCGACGTACGGCGTCCGTGACGACGGCAACTGGGAGGGCCGGACGATCCTGTCGCGGATCGAGCCCGCGGGCGGGGAGAGCGGCGTCCCGGACCCGGGGGTGGAGGCGCGGCTCGGCGCAGCCAGGGAGCGTCTGCTCGAGCGACGCGCGATGCGACCCCAGCCCGCTCGCGACGACAAGGCGATCGCGGCGTGGAACGGTCTCGCGATCGGGGCACTGGCCGACGCCGCGCGAGTCCTGCCGTTGCCCGCCGCGTACCGCTATTTCGCGGCCGCGATCGCCGCCGCCGACACGATCCTGGCCGGGCTCCGCCGCCCGGACGGGCGGCTCGGCCGATCGTGGAAGGACGGGCGTTCATCCGGCGAGGGCGTCCTCGAGGATTACGCCGATCTCGCCGACGGCCTCCTCGCCCTGTACGACGCGACCTTCGAGGAGCGCTGGTTCACGATCGCACGCGAGCTCGCCGACACGATCCTCGACCACTTCGAGGACCCGGCCGGCGGCTTCTTCGACACCGCCGACGACCACGAAGCGCTCGTCACCCGGCCGAAGGACCCGCAGGACAACGCGACGCCGTCCGGCGGATCGATGGCGACGCTCGTCCTGCTACGTCTCGCGGCGTTCACCGGCGAAGCGCGCTACCGCGACGCGGCAGGGCGGGCGATCGCGACCGTCACATCCGTCCTCGCCGGCTACCCATCGGGCTTTGCCAACTGGCTCAGCGCGGCTCAGCTCTCGATCGGCGGGATCACGGAGCTGGCAATCGTCGGCGACCCGGCCGACCCGGCGACCAGGGCCCTCCTCGATGAGGCCCGCTCGCGGGCGCGACCGGATCTCGTCGTGGCGGTCTCGTCCGATCCGTCGGCATCCGCGATCCCGCTGCTCGCCGGACGAGTCGCGATCGACGGCCGGCCGACCGCGTACGTCTGCCGCCAGTTCACCTGCCGTCTGCCCGTCACCGACCCGAAGGCCCTTCGCGAACAGCTCCGCGCCCGGTGAGTCGGACGGTGGTCTCGACGCCGGTGACCCCGGCTCCCGCCGCGACCGTCGTCCTGCTCCGGCCGGGTCCCGGCGGCCCGGAGGTGTTGCTGACCCATCGACCGACGACGATGGCGTTCGCCGGCGGGATGCACGTCTTCCCGGGCGGTCAGGTCGATTCCGCGGACGGCGACGTCCGTCTCCTGGCGCGCTCGGCGCGCGGGCAGCGCGAGGCCGCCCAGGCGCTGGGCGACAACGTCGAGCCATCCGAGGCCCTCGCCCTCCACATGGCCGCGATCCGCGAGCTGTTCGAGGAGGCCGGCGTCCTGCTCGCCGACGAGACCGGCGACGCCGTCGCGCGGCTGGCGACAGCTCGCACGCGGCTGCTCGGTGGGGCAGGTCTCGCGGATGCGCTCGACGGTTTCGATCTCCAGCTGCGCACGGACCTTCTCGCGCCCATCGGCCACTGGACCACGCCGCCGTTCATGCCCCGCCGCTTCTCGACCTGGTTCTTCGCCGCGGACCTTCCGCGCGCCGCGGAAGTCAGCTTCGAGGGCGATGAGGTCATGGCCCATCGTTGGGTCACTCCGGCGACGGCCCTGGATCAGCTGGCGACCGGCGAGATCGAGATGTGGGTCCCGACGAGCAGCGTCCTCCAGCGCCTCGTCGCGACCGGGGCGGCGAACGCTGCGGAGCTCGGGGCGAGGCTCGCACCGGGGCGAACCGCGTCACCGCGGATCCTCGAGGAGAGCCCGGCGATCGTTCGCTTCGCGTTCGGTGCCGCGGGAGCGCTGCCGGGTCGCACCGGGACGACGACGATCCACGGCCGGCACGAGCTCGTCCTCGTCGACCCCGGCGATCCGTCCGACCCTGCCCTCGACGCGATCGGCGACGCGGTTCGGCGTCGCGACGGCACGATCCGGGCGATCGTCCTGACGGCGACAGATCCGGACCACGCGGCTGCCTCGGAGGCGGTGGCGATCCCGCTCGGGATCCCGACTCTCGTCGCGCCCGGGGCTGGTCGCCACCTGCCCTACCTGACGCGGGAGCTGGCAGATGGCGAGCGCCTGCCGGCCGATGTCGAGCTCCGGATCAGGCTCGGGTCGCCCGGATCCGGTCTGCTGGAGATCGTGCGCGGCTCAGCGGGGGAGTGAGGCCCCGAGGTTGCGGATCAGGTTGAGCCCCGCCGCGACCTCCGCGCTGGGCGCGTACGGACCCGGCATCAGGAAGCACGGCCGGCCCGCCAGGGCGACGCCGACGAGCTGGCCCCACGGCTCGGCGAGCTGCCGCCCGGCGCTGATCTCGGCCGCACGCTTGTAGACGAAGACGATCGCCGCCGGCCGCCAGATCGCGATCTTCTGCCAAAGGGGCCCGACGCCCGCCCGGAGAACGTCGTCGGTGGCCGTGTCGCGAGCCGTGGGCATCTTCAGGAGATCCGTCACGCCGTGACCCGCGGCGACGAGGGTGTCGTCCGCCGTCTCGATGGCGGTGTCCTTCGGCAGGATCTGGGCGACGATCAGCCGCTCCCAGAATGCCCGTCCCAGCCGGCCCTGGAAGTAGTGGCCTGCGGCGACGCTGACCGGCGACGGGTTGAGGCCGACGAAGAGCAGGCGATCGCGGAGGGGCGGCAGGTCCGCCAGCGTCTCGACCTGGACGCCATCGACCTCCACGGTCGCGCGGTGGGAACCCGGCCCGGGCCGGTGGAGGAGCGCCTCCAGCTCATCGGTCACGTCTTCCCCCGCACCCAGTCGGAGACGTCGTCAGGAGGGTCGCTCGTCGTCGGGCGTGTCGTCGAGCTTCTTCGTGGCCTCGGCCCGTGCCTCGCGGACGCCGCGCCCGAGGGCCTGGCCGAGCTTCGGCAGCGTCTTCGGTCCACGCCACACGAGAACGACGACGAGGGCGATCACGAGGACGATGAGGAGATCTGATCCCATGGTCGGGATGGTACTCGCCTCACGCACGCCGGCGAAGGGCGACCGGGATCACGAGGCGGAGCGATGTCCGGCGCGACGAGAAGGCAACGACCTTGTTGTCGACCAGACCGTGCTCCCGAGCCGCGGACATCACCTCGACGTCGCGGAGCGTCGCAGCCTTGCCCTTCCGCGAGACGACCCAGATCGCGCCGTTCGGGCGGATCTTCCGACGCAATTCGGCCAGCGCCGCCAGCTCGGCCGTCGTGTCGGCCGCGAGGAAGACGAGGTCGGTATCGGGCTTCGGCGGGCCGTCACGGACGTCGCTCGTCCGTCCGCCGAGCTCCGAACGGAAGTCCGCCGCGTCTGTCGCCTCGTCGTCGTCGTGCAGCCGACCGACGATCGCGACACGCATCCCGGGCCGCACGCCGAGCTTGTCGAGGAGCGGGGTCGTGTAAGTCCGGTCCATCGCCGATATCGTGCCATCCATGGCCGACGGACCGCTCCTCGTCTTCGGGCCGCGCTCCCTCGATTACGACTTCGGGCCGAGCCACCCATTGACGCCGCGCCGCTTCGGTCCGGGGATCGACCTGCTGCGGCTCGTGGGCGCGGAGCCCGGCCTGGCGCCGGAGCCGGCGACGGACGACGAACTGCTGCT
>DASUPH010000085.1:0-4178 GCA_036276275.1 Candidatus Limnocylindrales bacterium | reverse complement strand
GTACCCACGAGCGATCGTCGATCTCCGAGGCCACGATCGCCCGTGGGGCACCGTCCGACAGCCCGAGGACGAGGCCACGGGCCGTGACAGTGACCTTCGAGCGCGAGCCGACCCAGGAGGTCATCGCCCCGACCCTGCTCTGGCAGCGGAACACGCCGAGGACAGGCTGCCCCTGAAGCACCCAGTCCACGCGGCGTGCTCGGTATCCGGGTGACGAGGTCCCGCCATCGAGCGCGCTGCCGAAGCCGTGAACGATCAACGCGAACCCCGCGACACCAATCAGGAACGAGGCATAGGCCGAGATCTCGTGCGCGTAGCTCCAGTCCCACGTCGCTTTCGTGACTTCGTACTCGAGTCGGTCGGTCACGAAGATGTAGTGACCATCGCGGATGTACCCGTGGATCGCGGTGCCTTTGCTTGCTTCGGTGAGGAACCAGGCACCGTTGAGCAGGGACACCACCAGCAGCGCGACGCCGACCCACGTCCCCTTGTTGTGCATGCCGGCAGTCTACGGTCAACGAACGAGATCGGACCGTGCCGATGAGTTGACAACGACGCGGCTACCGCGGACCCTAACGATCGTTAGGTAGGAGGCGCAAGCGCGATGATTGAGACCGGTGCGCGGCGGCGTGAGATCGACGAGGTGGCGAGCGAGCTGTTCTACGCGAACGGCTACGCGGCGACGAGCGTCCGCGACATCGCCCGCGCCCTCGATATCCAGGGCGCCAGTCTCTACGCTCACGTCGCGTCGAAGGAGGATCTCCTCTGGTCGATCGTCGACCGGGCGGCAACCGCGTTCGAGGAGGCGGTCGAGCGAGCCCTCGCGGAAACGTCCTCCGGCGACCCGGTCGAGCGACTCGCGGCCTTCGTCGAAGCCCACGTCGAGGTCGCGACTGCCGAACCCGATCGGTCGAGCGTCTTCATCTTCGAATGGCGCCATCTCTCGCCGCAGCGCCGTGAGGCGATCGGAGCGCGCCGCGACGCCTACGAGGAGCGCCTCCGGGGCCTGATCGTCGATGGTCTCGCGATCGGCGCCTTCGCCGGCGTCGACCCGACCCTCGCGACCACCTTCATCCTCACGGCCCTCAACGGCATCGCGGCCTGGTATCGCGCCGAAGGTCCCCTCAGCCCCGACCGGATCGCCGACCAATATGTCGCCCTCGCGCTACGCTCCCTCTCGGAGGATCACCCATGACCGACCCGCTCGCCCTCGACCCCGTCCTTCCGCCGCGAGAGCGGAGCGCCCTGCCGTTCAACGACGAGGCGCTCGACCAGGACGAGCGCTACCGCCATTTCGAGGAGCACGTGACCGGTGGCGGCAAGGTCGAGGCGACCGACTGGATGCCCGAGGAGTACCGCACCGCCGTCCTCCGCTTCGTCGAGATGCACGCCAACAGCGAGCTGATGGGCGTCCTCCCCGAGCGCGAATGGCTCATGCGGGCGCCGACCCTCCGCCGCAAGCTCGCGCTGACCGCGAAGGTCCAGGACGAGGTCGGCCACGCCCAGCTGCTCTACCGCGTGGCCGAGGATCTCGGCAAGCCGCGGGAGGCGATGTTCGACGACCTTCTCGCCGGCAAGACGAAGTTCCACAACGTCTTCCACTACCCGACGAAGAGCTGGGCCGACATCGGGATCATCGCCTGGCTCGTCGACGCCGCCGCGATCGTCGCCCAGCAGGCGCTCCGGGATTCAAGCTACGCGCCGTACGCCCGGACGATGAAGAAGATCTGCTGGGAGGAGTCGGTCCACATCATGCACGGCCGCGACGTCGTCGTGACGATGGTCACCGGCTCGGCTGCGCAGCGGGCATCGATCCAGGAGGCGCTCGATCGCTGGTGGGGGCCGCTGATGCAGATGCACGGGCCGCGGAGCGACCGGGCGAAGGACCGCGACATCCACTGGCGGATCAAGGCGAAGACGAGCGAGGAGCTGCGCCAGGAGTTCCTCGGCATCTACGTGCCGCGGATCCGCGAGCTCGGGCTGACGATCCCGGACGCCGATCTCGTCCTCGACGAGGCGACGGGTACCTGGGCCTACGGTGAGCCCGACTGGGACGAGCTCCGGACCGTCGTCACGAATCACGGCCCGAAGTCGCAGGAGCGGCTCGAGTTCCGGCGGGTCAACCGCGAGGCGACGCAGTGGGTCCGCGACGCGATCCTCGGCGCGCCGCGAGTGGCGGCGTGACGGACTCCCTGCCGGCCGATCGTTCGGCGGACAGCGCCGACGCCGGCACCGGCGTCCTCGAGCCTTGGGAGGTCTTCCGCCAGGAGAAGGAGGGCGACCCGATGCGCCACGGCGGGTCCGTGATGGCGCCCGATGCGACGCTCGCCCTCCACTACGCCCGCGAGATGTACAGCCGCCGCCAGGAGAGCGTCCACCTCTGGGTCGTCCGGCGGGCCGACATCCACGACCTCGCCGATCTCGACCTCCTCCAGCCACCGCTCGATCGCTCGTTCAAGAAGCCGGGTGGTTACGTGATGCGGGACAAGCTCGCGGCGGCGCGCGCGCAGTCGGGCCAGGCCAAGCCGAAGGCGAAATCCAGGGCGGCCGGCCGATGACGGACGCGACCGCGCGCCCTGAGTCCTCGGGCGGATGGGTCTCGAGTCCGCGCGGGAGCGCGGACAGATTGGCTCCGCCTCCGACCTCGGAGGGCAGCACGCGGTGACGTTGGAGAATCAGCACATCGCGATGGACTTCGGCGGGGCCGGTGACGGCCGGACGAACGCGCTCGGCCTGCTCCTCCTCTCGATGGCCGACGACGAGTTCGTCATCGGCTTCAGCGACTCCGAGTGGACGGGGATCGGCCCGATCCTCGAGGAGGATGTCGCGATCAGCTCGATCGCCCAGGACGAGCTCGGCCACGCCCAGGCGCTGTACACGCTCCTCGCCGAGCTCGTCGCGGATGGCCGCGACGCCGACGCGATCGCCTACGACCGGCCGCCCGAGGGCTACCTCCATGCGCGGCTGCTCGACCATCCGCGCGGGGATTGGGCGGCGACGATCGTCCGGCGTTACCTCTACGACACCGCCGACGCCGCCCGTCTCCAGGCGCTCGTGGACTCGTCCCACCGGCCGCTGGCGGAGCTCGTGGCGAAGATCCGGCGCGAGGAGCGCTACCACCTGATGCACGTCGAGACCTGGCTGGAGCGGCTGGCCCGCGCGCCGGGCGAGCCGCGCGATCGGTTGCTCGCTGCGCTGGCCGCGATGGCGCCGGACGCCGGGACGGTGCTCGCGCCACTCCCCGGCGAGCCGGCACTCGTCCGTCACGGGATCATCGCCGAGCCGTTCGCGGCGATCGAGGGCCGCTGGCGCGAGGGCGTCGCCCGAGCGTTCGGCCAGCTCGGCCTGCCGGACCTGCCGCCGACCCGCGACCCAGGCCGCGCCCGCGCGGATCACTCCCAGGCATTCCGCGCCCTCCACACGGAGTTCACGATGGTCCGCGGCAGCGAGGTCGGCGCCACGTGGTGATGACCGTCGCCACGCCCGCCGCGGCATCCCGGCCGGTCACCACGGCGGCGGTTCGGTTCGCCCTCACCACCGTCCACGACCCCGAGATCCCGACGGTCTCGATCGTCGATCTCGGCCTGGTCCACGACATCCGCGTCGAGGCCGACCGGATCGCGGTCGAGCTCCTGCCGACCTTCCTCGCCTGCCCGGCCCTCGAGGTGATCCGCTCGACTGTGGTCGATGCCCTCGCCGTCTTCGATCGCCCGCTCGACGTCTCATTCACCTTCGCCGTCCCGTGGACGACGGAGCGTCTGACGCCGGCGGGCGCCGCCGGCCTGCGCAAGGCCGGCATCGCCCCGCCGGCCGAGCCGTCGGCCGTCCGCTGCCCGTACTGCGATTCGAGCCGGGTGGCGATGGACAGCCTCTTCGGCCCCGCCCTCTGCCGATCGCTGTTCTACTGCCGCGACTGCCGCCAACCGTTCGAGGCGTTCAAGGTCATCTGACGTGTCGATCGTCGGCATCGTCGGGGCGGGGATCATGGGTTCGGGGATCGGCCAGGTCGGTCTCGAGGCCGGTGACGAGATCCTCCTCCACGACGTCGACGAGGCGGCGATCGAACGGGCGACGGATCGGATCCGCGACGGCCTCACCAGGCGCGCGGCCGGGCTCGAGCTCGATCCCGATTCGATCGACGACTGGGTCGACGGGCGGATGTCCCGGCTCCGCCGGAC
>DASUPH010000084.1:0-2447 GCA_036276275.1 Candidatus Limnocylindrales bacterium | reverse complement strand
GATCACCGCTGGCCGGCAGTCGGCCGCGCCGTAGAACACCGCGCGGGCCTCGTCGTATCCGGCGTCGCCGGGTCCGATGACCCGACCGTCGAGCTCGGTCCGAAGGTGGTCGAGGGAGAGGGTGGTGGCGGAAGGAGTCGGTGGCACAAGGGCCTCCTGTCAGCGGGATCGTGGTCTCGCAGAGTAAGACCGGGCGTCGACAGGGAACTCATCGGTCGAGCCTGGCCGGTGTCTCCGGACTCGAACGCCCGACCCCCGCTAGGATGGCATCCATGAGTGAGACCACCCTGACGCGCCCGGTCGACGCGAGCTCCGCGCCGGATGCTGCCGACCTCGACGAGCGGCTCGAGGCCCACCGGACCGAGCTGACGGGCTTCTGCTACCGGATGCTCGGCTCCGCGTTCGAGGCCGAGGATGCCGTCCAGGAGACCTTTATCCGAGCCTGGCGCGGTTACGACCGGTTCGAGGGCCGAGCCAAGTTCCGATCGTGGCTCTACCGGATCGCGACGAACGTGTGCCTCGACATGCGCGGCGCGAGCCAGCGTCGGGCCCGGCCGGTTGATCTGTCCGCGCCGGGGACGACGGCGCAGGGCCTCGGGCCGCCCCTGGCCGAGGCGACCTGGATCGAGCCGGTACCGGACGACCGGGCGATCCCGTCGGGCGGCGACCCGGCCGATGTCGCCGTTGCCCGGGAGTCGATCCGGCTCGCGTTCGTCGCCGCACTCCAGCACCTGCCGCCCCGCCAGCGGGCCGTCCTGATCCTGCGCGAGGTCCTCCGCTGGAAGGCCGAAGAGGTGGCGGAGCTCCTCGACACGAGCACGGCGTCGGTCAACAGCGCCCTCCAGCGGGCGCGCTCGACGCTGGCGACGCGCGACGTCGGCGCCCGCCCACCCGATCCGCTCGACGAGAGCCAGCGCGCCCTGCTCGACCGGTACGTCGCGGCGTTCGAGCAGTACGACATGGATGCGCTGACGAACCTCCTGCACGAGGATGCGAGCTGGTCGATGCCGCCGTACGAGCTCTGGCTCCAGACTCATCCGGACATCCGGAGCTGGTGCCTCGGGCCGGGGATCGGCTGCCGGGACTCGCGTCTCGTGGCCACGACGGCGAACGGCTCACCGGCCTACGGTCAATACAAGCCGGCCCTCGGCGGCGGCTGGGAGCCGTGGTCACTCCAGGTCGTCGAGATCTCGGGCGACCGCATCAGCGGGATCACGTTCTTCCTCGACACCGCCCGGTACTTTCCCCTCTTCGGGTTGCCTCCGCGCCTCGAGGGCTGAGACCGGTCCGCAGTCCACGACATCGGCCAGGCCGACGAGGCCGACCAGCTCGCGGAAGACCGGTGGCGCGTCGCGGAACCTGATCGTGCGCTCCAGTCGACGGGCCGTGAGCGTGAGACGCGCGACGGTGTCGACGGCCGCGAGGTTCGCCCGAAGCGTCCCCACCTCACAGACGACGGGCCCCGTGTCGGTCGCGGTGAGATCGACGACGAGACGACGGGCGCGCTCGATCAACGCCGCCACATCGGCCGGTTCGATCGAACCGCCGATGACGACGACCCTGCGGCGACGACCGAGGAGCGGTCGGTCCGACGGCCCGAGTTGCGCCGTCGCGGGCTCCGCCAAGCGCGCGCTCCTTTCTCTCTTCCACTAGACGGGGCAGACCGGCGGAACTCATCGGTCGGCGAGTCGGGCGGCGCGGCCTTCCAGGTAGCGGCGCTCCGGGGCGCTCGTCGTCCGTCGGGCGGCCATGCGGTAGTTCTCGCGAGCCGCGGAACGTTCGCCTGCCATCTCGAGGAGATGGGCCCGTACCGCGTCGAGGCGGTGGTGGCCCGAGACCCGATCGTCGCCGTCCAGCGTCGCGAGGATGTCGAGTCCGGCCCATGGCCCGTCGCGCATCGCGACCGCGACCGCCTGGTTGAGCGTCACCATCGGGTTCGGGGAGATCGCCGCCAGGAGCTCGTAGAGGGCGACGATCTCGCGCCAGTCGGTGTCCTCCGGGCGGGCCGCCTCGTCGTGGACGGCCGCGATCGCCGCCTGCAGCTGGTAGGGCCCGATCCGGGCCCGCGGGAGGGTCGCGCTGATCATGGCCACGCCCTCCCGGATCGAGTCGCGATTCCAGCGGTCGCGATCCTGTTCGGCGAGCGGCACCAGAGCGCCGTCGGCGCGGGTCCGTGCCGGGCGGCGGGCATCGGTCAGGAGCATGAGCGCGAGGAGCCCCGTCACCTCGCCCTCGTCCGGGAGCAGCCGATGGAGGTCGCGACCGATCCGGATTGCCTCGGCCGTGAGCTCCGCGCGCTGGAGGTCCGGTCCGGAGCTCGTCGTGTAGCCCTCGTTGAAGATGAGATAGAGCACTTGGAGTACGACGCGCAGGCGATCTGCCCGTTCCGGCTCGGGTGGAAGGTCGAAACGCAGGCCGGTGGCCTTGATGGTCTGCTTCGCCCGGCT
>DASUPH010000083.1:0-7499 GCA_036276275.1 Candidatus Limnocylindrales bacterium | reverse complement strand
ACACGAGGCCCGCGCAGCATCATCTCCGTGCGTCGCTTCGGGGTCCCTCCCTCCACAGGTTGGCGGGCTCGCCTCCAGATCGAACAGGGCGTCCCTGGATTGGCCCCGGGCGTCCGGCGGGTGGGCACCGTCCTGCTCGCGGTCTGGTTCGCGTGGCACACATACGATCGGATCTCGTTCTTCGTGGACCTGGGCTTTCCGGTCGGGATCGACGCCACGATCTACTACCGCGGCGTGGTCGCGTGGCTGCAGGGCGGCAACCCGTGGGACGCGGCTGTCGTCGTCGGCGGATGGTCGTACCACTACGCGGGCACGCCGGTGACGACCGTGCTCATGGCTCCCGCGGGACTCTTGAGCGAGGGGGCGTTTACCGTAGCCTGGCTCGTGCTGACCTGGGTCGCCACGATCTGGACCCTCCGTCGCCTCCACTTCCCGTTGTGGTGGCTGCTCTTTCCACCGATCGCCGAGGCGCTCTTCTCGGCCAATCCGCAACTCGTCGTCCTCGCGCTCCTGGTGGCGAATCGCGCCGTCACGTCGGCCGTGGCGACCGGGCTCAGGGTGTTTGCCTTCATCCCGCTCGTCGGCGAGGGGCGCTGGCGGCAGATCGCTCTCGCCGTGGTGTTCAATGCGGCCACGGTCGTCATCGCGCCGAGCCTGTGGCTCGACTACCTCAGGCTGTTCGGCTCGATCGCCGGCCGGCTCGAGTCCGAATCCCAGCAGGGTGGGTCCGCGTTCTACTTCCCGGTCTTGCTCGCGGTGACGTCCGTCGCCCTGCTGATCCTCGCCTTGCGCGACCGACGGGCGGCCGGTTGGCTGGCCGCTCCGGCAGTCTGGCCGTCGAGCCAGTTTCATTACTCGACGATGGCCCTGCCCGTCATGTCGCCATTGTTGGCCGTGCTCCTCGCCGTTCCCATGGCCCGCCTGGCCCCGGTCGCGATCATCCTCGAGGTCTGCCGTCGCCTGGTCGGACCGTGGGTCGCCCGGTTGGTGATGTCGGGTGGGCGGTCACCCGCAAGCGGGGGACGGCCACCGACGGCATTATCGCGATGACGGGCCCAGGACGGGGCCGAGCCGAGGACCAGGCCCATGCGCGACTGGGTGCATCGACCCAATCCGGCTGCGGTGGCCTCGCGCCTCGCCGGCCTCGATCGTGACCGGCAGCGGGTAGGCTAGTCTTCGGGGCGTCGCTCGGGAAGCACGTGCGCTTCCCGCGTACGAACCCGTCGGGGTGTAGCGAAGCCTGGCATCGCACGTGCTTTGGGAGCACGAGATCGTCGGTTCGAATCCGACCACCCCGACCACCTCCGCCGCCGCTGGTATCGTGGATGCGATGCCTGCGCCTCTCCTCGCCGATGCCTTCGGCCATCACATCTGGGCCTCGATCCGCGTGCTGGATGCGTGCGCGGCCCTCGACGACGCCCAGCTGGCGACGACCGTGCCCGGCACGTACGGCTCGCTCATCGACACCCTCCGCCATCTCGTGGACGGGGACGTCTTCTACCTGGACATCCTGCTCGACCGCGCGGAGCCGTTCGACAAGGAGGGGAGCGACATCCCGACGCTCCGTGCCGTGATGGAGGCTCACGATCCGATCTGGCAGCGCTTCGTCGCCGCCGATCTGGATCCCGAAACCGTCGTCGTCGAACATGAAGACACGGGCTACGACACCCACGCGCCGCTCGGGATCCGGCTCGCTCAGGCGCTCCACCACGGGACCGACCACCGCAGCCAGGTGTGCACGGCGCTCACGACCCTCGGCGTCGAGCCGCCGGCGATCGACGTCTGGGACTTCGGCAAGCTGGATCGCCGCGTGTTCACCGTGCCGACCGGAGCGGCCGAACCGGCCTCCTGATCCTCAAGCTCGGTCGTGAGCTCGCAGGAGCTGGTCAGACGGACGCCAGGTCGGCGAGCGCTGGACGGTCGGGCGCGAACGCGCCGACCGGCAAGAAGCGCGGTGCCGGCGGTCGTTCGGGCGCGATCGCCCATCGGCCCAGCAGGGGTCCGATCGCCTTTGCCGGAACAGCCTTGGAGAAGAGGTATCCCTGGCCGGCCTCACAACCGAGCCCGACAAGGCGGACCCGCTGGACATCGTCCTCGATCCCTTCGGCCACGAGATCCAGGTCAAGGCTCCTGGCAAGCTGGACGACCCAACGGACGATCTCGGAGTCTCGTCGATCCGACCCAAGCGGCGACACGAAGGAGCGATCGAGCTTGATCATGTCGATCGGCAACCGGCGGAGATAGCCGAGGGCGGAGTAGCCGGTTCCGAAGTCGTCGATGGCGAGGCGCACGCCGATCGCCTTGAGCTCGGTGAGGATCGACGTCTCGTGGTCGCCGATCAGGCTCGATTCGGTGATCTCGAGGACGAGTCGGGCGGGGTCGAAGCCGGCCGACGCGAGCGTTCGCTCGATGGCTCCGACGAGGCCTGGAGCCCGGAGCTGGAACACGGACAGGTTGACGTGGAGGACGAGCGGGCCACCGGGGCCATGGGGCATGCGGGCGACGTCGGCGACCGCTCGCTTCACCATCGCGGCGCCGAGCGGAACGATCAGCCCCGTCGCCTCGGCCAGCGGGATGAAATCGGCAGGCATCAGGAGGCCCCGTTCGGGGTGCTGCCAACGAGCCAGCGCCTCGACGCCACGCATCTCACCCGTTCGCAGGTCGACGATCGGCTGGTAGTGCGGCGCGATCTCGCCCCGAGTGATGCCGGCCTCGAGATCGTCGCGAGCGCGCTCGCGATCGATGACCCGGTTTCCCATCGACGACCGGTACAGCTCCTGGCCGCCCTTGCCGTTGGTCTTGGCCATGTACATCGCGATGTCCGCGTTTCGAAGGATTTCGGCGATGTTCAGACGTCCGGCATCGGACAGAGCCATGCCGATGCTCATCCCGAGCTGGGTCGTCCGACCCTGGACGAGCACCGGGGCATCCATCGCGCGAAGCAGGCGGGTCGCGGTTCCGGTCACGCCGTCGGCCCGAGGACAGTCGAGGAGCAGGACGCCGAACTCGTCGCCACCGAGGCGAGCGGGCGTATCGGTCGGTCGAATGGACACGCGCAGCCGCTCGGCGACCGCGATGAGTGCCTCGTCGCCAGCTGCGTGGCCGAGGGTGTCGTTGATCACTTTGAAGTCGTCGAGGTCAAGGAACAGGACGGCAGGGTCGCGCCGGGCGGCGATCGCCTCGGCCAGCCGCTCCGTGAACAGGCGCCGGTTCGCCAGGCCGGTGAGGGGATCGTGGAGCGCCTGGAAGGAGAGCTGCGTCTCGAGCGCCGCCCGTTGGACCAGGGTGGCCCGCAGGTCGCGGACGACGGTCGCCAGTCGGGTGAGGACGAGGACGAACAGGATCACGCTCGCCGGGGCGACCACCGCGACGTCGACCGATTCGCCACGCGCGGCCTCGATCACCATGACCAGCGGAGCCATCAGGGTCGCCGCGGCCAGGAGAACGACGCGCGAGGTGCGGAGCGGTCCCATGGCCTCCACGGGCCGATCGACATCGTGCATCGTCGGGTGGAGCGCGAAGGCACCGAAGGCCAGGAAGCCGATCGCCCATCCCGCATCCGCGAGTCGGGCAACCTCGTAGGTTCCCGCCAGCAGTCCGATCGCGTTCACGATGTCGGCAAGCACGTTCGCCGCGAGCGCAATCGCGAGGAATCCGACGGCCGTGGGTCGCGGGCCTCCGGGCAGGAACAACCGGGCGGCGACGCCCAGCAGGAGGACGTCCGCGAGTGGATACGCGATGGCGACGGCCGAGTTGAGACCCGGGAGATCGACGTCGCGGAGGTAGGGATCCATGAAGAAGACCCAGCTCACCATACCGAGACCGACCGTCACGATCGTCGCATCGATCAGGCCGTTCCGGTCGCCCCCGGGCACCCGCCCGCGGAACAGCGTCAGCAGGCTGATGCCGATGATCCCGTACCCGCCGAGGAACGCGGCGTCGGCGATCGAGACGGCCGGGATGGCACCGGTCGTGCTCGAGTACCAAGCCCACACGACGTTCCCCAGGTCGATCGTCCCGAGCCCGATCGCAAGCAGGAGCCACGCGCGCGGTCGCGCGGGTCGGTGGAGTCGGACGCCGATGCAGATGGCCACGACCGCGGAAGCGCTGAACAGGCTGATCAGGATCCGCTGGATCCCGTCGGCCGGAAGGAGCAAGTAGACGAGCAGGGCCAGTCCGCCGACGGCCAGGTAGATCCGCCAGGCGTGCAGGGCAAGGGCGTCGCGGCCACTCGCGAGGAACGTCGCGATCCTCGGCACGTGCTTCGCTTCGCTCATGGGTCGGGTCCTCAGGCGCTCTCGGCTGGGTCCCTCCGGCGGCTCGGCCGAGCCCGCGAAGGAAAGGTCCTTGTCGATCTTCGAGGTGGGGTCGCCGCTTCCAACCCCGCCGTCCTCAGATTGAGGCCGAGATCACGCCCCGGGGATCACCCAATCGTTACGTCGGCCCTCATTGACCTAACGTAGCGCGTCCGACGCCGTGCTCAGATCGACGAGGATCGTGCCCGGCTGTGAGCCGTGGGCCGCGAAGGAGCCGTCTTCGTCGTCGACGATGTCGAGGACGAGGGCCCAGCGACCGGGCGTCGCCGGGGTCGGGATGCTGCCGCTGATCGTCATCCCCTGACCGGCGTCCAGGGGCAGGCGGCCGAGCGTCACGGGTTCGAGGTCCACGAGAGCCGCGCCGTCGGCGTCGACGGGGACCCACGTCCCGACGAGCATCGTGTTCCGACCCGAGTCGGCCTCGGGCGGCTCGGACGTCACCCGGGCCGGGTCCGCCCAGGAGACCGAACCGCTGTTCGTCACATCGGCCACGAAGCGGAACAACCCGGAGACCCGGGCCGCGGGCCCCGAGACTGCGATCGTGCCGCGGCGCTCGCCGGGGACATAGAGCGTCAGCGACGTCGTGGCGACCGCTCGGTGGAAGCGCCGCTCCCGGAGGGTGGCGACGATCGCGTACGTGCCTGCGGCCGTCGGCGTCGGCAGCGTCGCCTGGAGGAACTCGTCGACGAACCGGAGCGGCGGCTTCGGCGCCGCGGCCTTGTTGGCAGGCACGAGCACGGGAGGCGCGGCCACGACGTCGTCGCCGGGTGGGAGCCGGCCATCGGTGAGCGCCGCGACCGTCGTCTTGAGATCGAGGCCGGGCAGGACCCAGCCCTTCGGCGCCTTCGCGACCGGCCACGCGATGTGGACGCCGTCGATCCCGGCAAACGCGATGGCGGCCTCGAGCGAGACACCGGCGAACGGCGCACGCACGGCGGCCGGGGTCATGACGGTAAAGAGCCCGCCGCCGCTTGTCTTCCAGGCGTAGGCATGGATGTACCGGGCGGGGATCCACTCCCCCCGCCAGCCGGCGGGCGCGAGGGGATCCATGACGAAGAAACGGTCCGTGCGCCGGTCGTAGCCGTCGAGGTAGATCGCGTGGTTGTCGTTCTTGCCCTCGCCGCGCCAGAAGCGCGGATCCCAACGGCCGTAATAGCGCGGCAGCCGTGAGTAGTCGCCAAGCAGGATGGCGCCGCCACCCGCCGCGAGTCGTTTCCTGAGCTCGTTCCACGTGACGAAGTCGCCGCCGTGCGGCGATGTGCGCGCATGGAGTCCGATCCTCGCCAGCGCCCGGTCGAGGTGACCGAAGGTCGAGCCGCCCTTCGCGTCGCCCGAGAGGGATCGCAGGCGTTCCTTGGAGGCTCTTGCCTGGCCGGCCGTCCACTTGTCGACGAGCATCGCGGCGGAGGCCCAGAGGCAGTCTTCCCAGCGCCCGCTCGCGCGCTCCGTGACGAACTGCGGCCGGTAGCCGGGGAGCGGGCGATGTGGCTCGGCCGCGGCCACGGGCATGGCGGCCGGCAGGAGGAGTCCGGCGATGATCGCAAGCGCGCCGAGGGCGCGGAGAGCACGGTTCATGGGGGGCATTCGATCGAGGAGGGGTGTCGGACACCCGGCCTGATCGGCCAGGCCGTCGCACGACGCCCGCGAGGTTGGTGAGCGATCTCAACGATGCCGCGAGCGCGGGCGTCCGGCCATCCCGCGAAAGTCCCGGCGAGCGTGGTCGACCGGGGTGGGGCGCGACCTACGGCGAGAGGATGACCCGAACGATCAGCGGGTCACGGCCTCGCGGTGGAGCTCGGCGACCCACTCGCGGAGACGCGGCAGGTGTTCGGCGTAGTGCTCTGCGCCGGACTTGCGCACCCAGCGGTCCGCCGCCTCGGTCCGGACCGCGAGCTGCGACCAGGCGCCCAGCATCATTGCCCGGGCCGAGAGCAGCTGGTTCCAGCAGACGTCCCACGGGTGATCGCGAAGCGCGTTGAGGAACTGGTCGTTGAGCGCATCGACGTCGAGCGGCTCCTCGACATAGGTCCCCGCGGCGATCCGGAAGAGCTGGATCTCCGCCTCGGCCAACCAGGTGCCGACGTGGGCGACCAGGTCCTTGACGCTCCAGTCCGGGTCGCGGTAGTAGCCCGGCGCAAGACGCTCCTCGGGCCCGAGCGAGCGGCACAGCCCGGTCAACTCGGCCCAGCGCTCGCGTTCGAGGTCGATCTCGCCGAGGTAGGGATGATCGGGAGGGATCGCGGCCGCGGCGGCCACCGGAGCGTGGGGGTGACCGGAGTGCGCGTCCATGGAGCGAATGATGGCTCCGGATCGCATCGGGCGCCAGTGGTGTCGACGAACCCTCGCGAATCCGCTGCCGCCGGGGCGGTCGGCTGACAGATACGGTCTCGCAGCCGGGCGGAGCGCCTCAGGCGGGTCCGACCGGCTTTTCGATTCCGGCCCATTCCGCCACCCAGGGTCCCGAGATACCGATCAGCAGGGCCAACCCTGATCCGGTTCCGCGGTCTGCCCTGATGGCGCTCGTCGGGGGCGGCCCGATTCTCTGCTGCGACGGGTCTGACGATTCAACAGGCCCACTGGATCGAACTGGAGCAACTGATGGATGCACGACTCGCTCACTTGTTCGTTGCGGATCGGATCGCCGAGATGAATCGCTCGGCCGCCAGCGAGCGCCTGGCCAAGGCCTCGCGTCGCGCATCGACCACGCGCCACGGCGCACCCGCGGCGGCGAGCGGACACCCGTTCCGACCGAGCCGTTCGGCCGGCGCCTAGCGTTCGCGGCGCGGTCGCGCCGGGCGGAGGAGGCTTGACATATCATTACGATACGCTACCGTAGCGTATCACCACGACGCGGTCGACCCCGCCGGGCCGCGCACACGGAGATCCACCGATGACCGAATCCCGTTCCGCCGACGAGGCGGCGGCCAGGATCCACGCCCGACGCTGGGCGACGCTTGCCGTCCTCTCCCTCAGCCTCGTGATCATCGGCCTCGACAACACGATCCTCAACGTCGCACTGCCGACCCTCCAGCGGACATTTGCGGCCAGCGCCGCGGAGCTCCAATGGATGGTCGATGCGTATGTCCTCGTCTTCGCCGGGCTGCTCCTGACGATGGGCGCGCTCGGCGACCGTTTCGGTCGGGCCCGCGCCCTCCAGGTCGGCCTGATCGTCTTCGCCGCCTC
>DASUPH010000082.1:0-4598 GCA_036276275.1 Candidatus Limnocylindrales bacterium | reverse complement strand
GCCGGCTATCTCGACATCCTGGCCGCCGGGGGCGGCATCCTCTCGACCGTCGCGGCGACCCGCGAGGCGTCGGCGGAGAGCCTCGCTGTCCATGGCCGCCGCTGGCTCGACGAGATGCTCGGTCACGGCGTCACGACGGTCGAGGCGAAGTCCGGCTACGGACTCGACCTCGCGACCGAGCTTCGGCTGCTCGAGGTCGCCCACCGGCTGGGCACGGAGGGGCCGATCGAGGTCGTCCCGACCTGGCTCGGCGCCCACGCCGTGCCGCCGGAGCTGCGCGACCGGTCCGACGCGACCGAGACGTACGTCCGCCAGCTGATCGATGAACAGCTGCCGGGTGTCGCGGCCCAGGGCCGGGCGGTCGCCGCGGATGTCTTCTGCGAGACCGGCGTCTTCAGCGCGGACCAGTCACGACGAATCCTCCGAGCGGCGATGGGCTACGGCCTCCGACCGCGGCTGCACGCCGACGAGCTGGCACCCAGCGGCGGCGCGGAGCTCGCCGCAGAGATCGGGGCGACGTCGGCCGACCATCTGGCGACGCCGTCCGAGGCCGGCATCGACGCCCTGGCGACGGCCGCCGGCGGCGAGCATCCGGTCGTCGCGACCCTCCTGCCGGCGACGACGTGGTTCCTGATGAAGGATCATCACGCGCCGGCCCGGACGTTCATCGAACGCGGCATCCCGGTCGCGATCGGGACCGATTTCAACCCCGGGACGTCACCGACGCCGAGCCTGCCGCTGGCGATGACCGCCGCCTGCCTCAACCTCCGGATGACACCCGACGAGGTCCTGGCCGCCGTGACGATCAATGCTGCGCTCGCGCTCGGGTTGGCGGACGAGATCGGCTCTCTCGAGGGCGGCAAGCAGGCCGATCTCGTGATCTGGAACGTCCCGACCTCGCGCCAGATCCCGTACTGGCCGGCGGCGGACCTGGTCCGGACCGTCGTCAAGCGCGGCCGGGTGGTGCTGGATCGCAGCTAGGCCTGCCGAGCTAGACCTTGCCGCGGGACTCCAGGAGGACCGTCGTGGTCTCGGCGGGCAACCCGGAGGACGTGACCGACAGCTTCGGTTGGACCGCCGGCTCGCCACCCATCTCGTGGAAGAACTTCGCGAGCGCCTCGCGGACCTCCGTGGACTCCTCGTCGAGCGGCATCGCCACGACGATCTTCGGGTCGAGCTGGGCGATCAGCTCGGCGGTCTTCTGGGGCGTCAGCGCGCCGCCGATCGGAACGCAGGCGATGTCGACCGGGCCGATGTCGGCGATCTCCTCCTCGCTCAGGAGATGGCCGATCTCCCCGAGGTGGATCGTGTGGATCCCGTCGAGCTCCATGGAGAACGCGACCTGCTTGCGACGCTCGCCGTCCTTGCCGTCGTCGCGATAGGTGCGGACGCCGGTCAACAGCACGTCGCGGACCTCGTACTCGCCCGGCCCGTCGAGGACGAACGCCTGGTCGAGCGAGGACGGCAGGACCGTCTTGCCGTCGCGGGACAGGCGGCCCTTCGCCTTCGGCAGGGGCCGGTCGTCGGCGTGGGAGAAGGTGACGACCTCGCCGGTGATGCCGCGCCCGGTCGGCCCGACGACGGCCTGATAGGGATCCGCCACGACCACCGCATCGCGACCGCGGAGGCGGATGCACGTCCGCCCGTACCAGGTGAGCTCCATGCCGTCGATTCTGGCACAGCCGCCCGCACCGCGGATCATCCCCCGGCTCGGAGCCGTCCGTCGCGCATGCGTGGTCGGGCGCAAGGCGCCTCCGAGCACCGGAGCGAGCGGACTTCGCCCTCCGAGGTCCGAGGCGAAGCTCCGCGACGCCATCGGCCCGGGGAAACGTCCTGAGCGAGGAGGGAAGGAGGCAACGCCGCGAACGGCCGAGCAAGCGTGGCGGACAAAGAAAGAGTGGGGCGCCTGCCCAATCGGCGCCCCACTCGGAGGGAGGGAGGATGGAACCCTGAGGGTTCGGTCCGAAGAGAACGCTAGACCGCCCGCATTCAACGACAACAGGGAGGTCGGTTAAGAAAGCGACACGGAACCCGGGACCAATCGGTCATCGTCCCGGGCCGATGACGCGTGCGACAATCCTGCCGATGCTCCACCACCGCCGGGCCGCCGGTTTGGGACGCCCGTCGCACCGGCCGGCGTCGATCCTCGCCGCGCTCGTTCTCGTCGTCGGCGCGTGCGGCACGTCGGCCCCGACATCCCCGCCCGTAACGGTCGCCCCGACCACTCTCGTGCCCGGCTCACCGAGCGCGTCTCCGACCGCGACCGGTGTCGCGACGCCGGTCGCCGACCCGGCCGCGCTGTATCGGGCGATCGAGGACCAGGTCGTCGCGATCCGCGGCCTCAAGCCGAAGGCGGTCGTCAGCCCCACGGTCCTCGACGACGTCGGGATCAAGAAGCTCATCACCGACTCGTTCAGCAAGGACAACCCGCCTGCCGTCATGGCCGCGAACGAGCGGATCATGAAGGCACTCGGGCTCCTGCCGGCCGACGCGTCGCTGACCGACCTCTACATCGATCTCCTCGGCAGCCAGGTCGCGGGCCTGTACAACCCGGACGACAAGAAGCTCTACGTCGTCTCCAAATCGGGTGGCATCGGGGCGACCGAGAAGGTCACGTTCTCGCATGAGTTCACGCATGCGCTCCAGGACCAGAACTTCGATCTCGGGTCGCTGAAGCTCGACGAGATCGGCCAGGGCGACAGGTCGTTCGCCCGCCTGGCCCTCGTGGAGGGCGACGCGACCCTGGTGATGAGCCAGTGGGAGATCCAGCACCTCAGCCAGGCCGAGCTCGGCGAGATCCTGTCGGCGTCCGGTGACGACGAGTCCCTGCGGATCCTCCTGGCGATGCCGCCGATCCTCCGCGAGTCGCTTCTGTTCCCCTACACGATGGGGCTGGGCTTCGTCCAGGGCCTGCAGATCGACGGCGGGTGGGAGGCGGTCAACACCACGTTCGCCAACCCGCCGGACTCGTCCGAGCAGATCCTCCACCCTGACAAGTACGTCGCCCACGAGAAGCCGGTCGCGGTCGAGCTGCCGAAAACCCTTGCGAGCGGTCTCGGCAGCGGCTGGAAGGTCGGCCTCGAGGACAGCTTCGGCGAATTCCAGATGCAGGTCTGGCTGAAGCAGAACACGACGGTTCCCGCCGCCACCGCGATCGATGCCGCGGCCGGCTGGGGCGGTGACCGCGTCGCCGTCGTCAACGGCCCGAACGGCGCCTGGGCCGTCGTCTTCAGGACCGCTTGGGATAGCGACGCCGACGCGACTGCGTTCGAGACCGTGGCGACCCCGATCGTCGAGAAGCTGGCGGATCCGGCCGCGCTCGTCCCCGGAGTGGGTGGTCGCGAGCGATGGGTCCTCGTCGCGTCGGACCCCTCGGTCCTCCAGAGCCTCGGATCGTCGCTGGGACTCGCCGGCTGACGGCTACATCGCGTCGGGGGCGCTGATCCCGAGCAACCCCAGGGCATTGGCGAGGGTGGTCCGGGCCGCCGCCACGAGCGCCAGGCGACCCGCCGATCGGACCGGCTCCGCCTCGTCGACGACCCGGGCGTCCCGGTAGAACGCGTGGAACTGGGTCGCGAGCTCGGTGACGAACGCCGTCACCGAATGGGTCTCCTCGGACCGGGCAGCGTCCTCGACGACCTCGGGAAAGCGGACGATCGCCCGGGCCAGGGCGGCCTCCGGCGCGCCAGCGAGCAGGCCCTCGACGCCGGTCGCCGGGGCAAGGCCCGTGTCCGCGGCCTTCCGCAGGATCGAGGCGATCCGGGCGTGGGCGTACTGGACGTAGTAGACCGGATTGTCGGCCGATTGCTTCTTCGCGAGCTCGATGTCGAAGTCGATCTCGGTCGTAGCGGCCCGTGAGGCGAAGAACCAGCGGGCCGCGTCGACGCCGACCTCCTCGAGCAGGGCATCGAGGGTGATGAACTCGCCGGCTCGCTTGCTCATCGAGATGTCCTGGCCGTCGCGGACGAAGCGGACCCACGCGTAGAGGAGCATCTGGACCGCCTCGCGGTCGTAGCCCATCGCCTCGGCGGCATTCCGGTTGCGGGCCACCGTTCCGTGATGGTCGACACCCCAGATGTAGATCAGGTGATCGAAGCCGCGGCTGAACTTCTCGGTGACGTAGCCGATGTCGGCCGCGAAGTACGTCGGCCGGCCGTCGGAGCGGATGATCACCCGGTCCTTGTCGTCGCCGAAGGTCGTCGAGCGGAACCACAGCGCGCCGTCCTGTTCGTAGACATGGCCGCCCGCCCGGAGGCGCTCGATCGCCCGCTCGACCCAGCCCTCGGCATGGAGCGATGCCTCCGTCGTCCAGACGTCGAAGTGGACGCCGAGTCGCTCCAGGCTCGCCTCGATTCCGGCCCGGATCTGGAGGGCTGCCCAGTGCCCCACGATCTCGTTCAGATCGGCGCCGGGGGCCGTCGCATCCGCCCAGACATCGTTCGGCACGTCTGCCGCGAGCTGAGCGACGTAGTCACCGTGATAGCCGTCCTCGGGGATGGACTCCCCGCGCCGGATGGCCGCGACGGACGCTCCGAGATTCGGGATCTGGCCGCCCCGGTCGTTGAAGTAGTACTCGCGCGTGACCGACTGCCCGCCGG
>DASUPH010000081.1:0-2039 GCA_036276275.1 Candidatus Limnocylindrales bacterium | reverse complement strand
GTCATCGACCTGCTCCGGGCGATGGGCGCCGACATCGAGGAGCGATCGACGGACCCGGCAGAGGCCGGCGAGGCCGCCGGCGTCGGCGAGCCGATCGCCGACCTCCGGGTTCGCTCCTCGGAGCTTCGGGCGATCGACATCGATCCGGCCGCGGTCGCCACCGCGATCGACGAGATCCCGATCCTGTGTCTCGCGGCGGCGGTGGCCCGTGGCGAGACGCGGATCCGTGGCGCCGGCGAGCTCCGGCACAAGGAGTCGGACCGGATCGCCGGCACCGCCGACGGCCTGCGCGCTCTCGGCGTGGACGTCGCGATCGACGGCGACGACATCCGGATCGCCGGCGGAGCGAGTCTCCGTGGCGCGACCGTCGACAGCCTCGACGACCACCGGCTGGCAATGACCTTCGCGGTCGCGGGGCTCACGGCCACGGACGAGACCACGGTCCTCCGGCCGGCCAGCGCATCCATCTCCTATCCCGGTTTCCTCGACGACCTCGGAAGGGTGACGTCATGACCAAGCGCGTCGTTCTCATCGGCCATCCGGTGGCCCACTCGCTGTCGGCGGCGATGCAGCAGGCGGCGTTCGACGACCAGGGGATCGATGCCGCCTACGAGCTCTGGGATCGCCCGCCGCTCGGCCTCGCCGACGCCATCGCCGAGGTCCGCGGCGACGACTTCCTCGGCGCGAACGTCACGATCCCCCACAAGGAGCGGGTCGTGCCGCTCGTCGATCGCCAGACCGACGAGGCCCATGCCACGGGCGCCGTGAACACGATCACGCGTGAGGGCCGGCGGCTCGTCGGTCACAACACCGATGTTCCCGGCTTCAAGGCCGCCCTCGACGCCCTGGTCGGGCGCCAGAAGATGCCCCGCCAGGCGGTCGTCCTCGGGGCCGGCGGTGGCGCCCGGGCCGTGGTCTACGGGCTGATCACCGAAGGCTTCCAGCGGATCATCGTCTTCAACCGCCACCTCCACCGGGCCGAAGGGCTGGTCAAGCACTTCGGGCGGAGCGCCGCCCACATGGAGCTCCGGGCGATGCCGTGGCACGAGTCCATCATCGAGGCCGAGCTGGCGAAGGCGAAGGTCCTCATCAACGCGACGTCGATCGGCCTGACCGGCGACGTGTCGCCGATCCCCGGCGAGATCATCGCGCCGGAGCTCATCGTCCTCGATCTGATCTACAACCGGACACGGCTCCTGCGCGAGGCAGAGGCCGTCGGCTGCACCGTCGCCGACGGCGAGCTGATGCTCCTCCACCAGGGGGCGGCCGCCTTCACGCTGTGGACCGGCCGACCGGCACCGCTCGAGCTGATGCGGGCGGCGCTCGCAGCGGCCCGCGCCGGCGGCGTGCGCTCCGCCGAGGGCGAGCCGGCCGGTGACGACGACGCCGGCCCGGAACCGGCGCTGGCCGCCGCCGAACGAGGATCGGGCGGCAGCGGCAGCGCGGCCGACTGAGCGAGCGGACCCGAACCTCCGTGGGCCGTCTCCGCTTCCTGACCGCCGGCGAATCGCACGGCCGGTCGCTGGCCGTGACGATCGAGGGGATGCCCGCCGGGCTCGCGCTCGGCTCGGACGACCTGGCCGTCGATCTCGCCCGACGCCAGCGCGGGTATGGCCGCGGTGCACGCCAGGCGATCGAGCAGGACCGGGCCGAGATCGTCGGCGGCGTCCGGCACGGTCGGACGCTCGGCTCACCGATCCTTCTCCTCGTCGCCAACCGCGACTGGGACAACTGGACGCGGGTCATGCAGGTCGAGGGGCTCTCGGACGAGGAGGCCGCCGAGATCGCGGCCGCCGCCGGCGAGGGCAACAAGCGGGCCGTCCCGGTGACACGGGTGCGGCCCGGTCACGCCGATCTCGCCGGCGCCCTGAAATACGGCTTCAGCGACGTCCGGAACGTCCTCGAGCGAGCCTCCGCACGCGAGACGGCGGCCCGGGTCGCGGCCGGCGGCGTCGCCCGGGCGTTCCTCCGCGAGCTCGGCGTCGACGTCTGGTCGTTCACGGCCGAGGTCGGCGGCGTCGCCATCGATCCGGGTCGGG
>DASUPH010000080.1:0-2079 GCA_036276275.1 Candidatus Limnocylindrales bacterium | reverse complement strand
GGGCAAGACGACGGCGGTCGAGATCCTCGAGGGCTATCGGACCGTGGACGGGGGCACCGCCCGGATCCTTGGCGAAGATCCGCTCCGGGGCGGACCAGCCCTGAAGGCCCGCCTCGGGCTGATGCTCCAGGGCGGCGGCCTTGACCCGCGATCGACGCCGCGAGACGTGCTCCTCCTGTACGCCAGCTTCCACGTCGGCGGCCGGGACCCGGAGGCCCTCCTCGAGACGGTCGGCCTGGCCGGCGTCGCCCGAACCCGGGCGCGGCGCCTGTCGGGCGGCGAGCGGCAACGGCTGGCCCTGGCCCTTGCCCTCGTCGGCGAGCCCGAGGTCCTGATCCTCGACGAGCCGACCGCCGGCATGGACCCCGAGGCGCGCCGCACGACGCGCGGGCTGATCTCCGAGCTCCGGACCGAAGGCCGGGCGATCCTCCTGACGACCCACGATCTCGGCGACGTCGAGCGGCTCGCCGACCGCGTGGCGATTCTGGACGGCGGCCGGATCGTCGCGGACGGCAGCCCCGCCAGTCTTGCCGCCGGCGCCGTGCCCCGACTCCAGTTCAGACTCACCCGGGCGCTTACGCCACCCGAGTCGGCTGGGCTCGGCGCCGCCCTCGAGGCCGTCCGGGCGGAGGCCCGGATCGCGAGCGGATCCGGGGACCCCGGCGACGGGCGCTACCGGGTCGAGGGCGTCGGGCCGGACCCCGGACTCGTGGCCGCGCTGGCGACCTGGTGCGCCGCCGCCGACCTCGCGATCGTCGAGCTCCGGGCGGCCGCCGCGACGCTCGAGGAGCGCTACTTCGAGCTGACCGGTGATGCCGATGCGGCACCCGAGGCGGCCTCGGTGGCGGCCGCGGATCGGGGCGCCCCGTGAGCCGGCCGGCCTCGCCCGTGCGCGCGGCGGCGGCACTCGCCGGCTCGGAGCTGCGGGTCACCGCCCGCCGCGGCGAGAACGTCCTCGTCACGATGATCATCCCGTCCGCGGTGCTGCTGTTCTTCGCGACCGTTGGCGTCCTGCCGGCCCGTGCCGGCCGGCCGGTCGACTTCCTCCTCCCGGGGGCGCTCGCCCTCGCGATCATCGCCGCGGGTCTCGTGAACCTCGGGATTGCCACGGCCTACGAGCGCTCGTATGGCGTCCTGAAGCGGCTCGGTGGGTCGCCGTTGCCGCGCTGGGGCCTCGTCGCGGCGAAGATCGCGGCGGTCCTCGTCCTCGAGGTCCTCCAGATTGCCGTCCTGTTCATCGTCGCGGCCGTGGTGCTCGACTGGCGGCTCCCGGCGGGGACCTCGGCCGTCCTCTTCGTGGCCGCCGTCCTCCTCGGCACGCTGGCCTTCGCCGGGCTCGGCCTGCTGATGGCGGGCCGCCTCCGGGCCGAGGCGACCCTGGCCCTCGCCAATGGCCTGGTCCTCGTCTTCCTGATGGTCGGGGGCATCGTCCTGCCGGTCGATCACCTGCCCGGACCGATCGCGTCCGTGGCGCAGATCCTGCCGGCCGCCGCGCTAACCGACGTCTTCCGTGCAGCGCTGGGATCCGGGGCAAATCCTGTCGGGCCGCTCGCAATCCTCGCCGCGTGGGGAATCGGGGCGGCGGCCCTCGCGGTCCGCACCTTCCGCTGGGAGTAGCGCCGCCCGACACGCGCCGCGTGCTCCCGACCAGGTTGATTCGAGGCTGGCAAGGATTGCGTCGATCTCGGCCGAAAGAGCGGTCATCTCCCATATCGGGCCATCGACATCGATGGTACGAGGCCGTCCATTGACATCGACGACCCAGATCGACCGCTGCGTCGGGCGCCGCGTTATGGGCTAGCTGACTCTCCGTGAACCACAGCGTCCCACCGTCGGTCCGCACTCGTTGACCACGATCCGCGTCGCCCATGCTTCGAATCGGTCCGGGTCTCGCAGCGAAGGGAGTTCGCGCCAGATCGCGACGAGGCTCTGCTGCGCCGCATCCTCGGCGAGACCGGTATGGCGCAGGATGCGGTTGGCGATCACGTACAGGCGGTCGACGTGCGCGCGCGAGGACGGCAAACGCCTCTCGGTCCCCACGCCGTGCCGCGACGACGAGATCCCGATCCCTCGGCACCG
>DASUPH010000079.1:0-2708 GCA_036276275.1 Candidatus Limnocylindrales bacterium | reverse complement strand
GGCGAGGGCCCACGCCGCCAGAACAGGGAGGGCGATCCGGAGGATCCGATGGGGCGCGCGACGGGGCACGGGGACTCCAGGTACGGATGACGGATCCGGTCGCAGCATCGACGTCTCGGCCCCCCGAAAAGTTGCGCGCGTGAACCGGTCGTGGCCGGTTGGTCCATGAACGGCGCGCCGAGCCGGCCTATCGTACGATGCCGGGTCTGCGGGGGAGCCCGTCACGGCATCGTCCGTGGCGACGGCGTTCACGCTCGACCGCCTCGAGGAGACCTTGCCCGAGATCCGTCCGTTCCGTGCCCTCCGCTTCGTCGGCGACAGCGTCGGCGACGTGAGCGACGTCGTCGCGCCGCCCTATGACGTCCTGTCGGTCGACGACCGGGCACGTCTCCTCGCCCGCCATCCCCGGAACGTCGTCCGTCTCGATGCGCCGAGCGACGAGGCCGGTGACGAGGCCGACGAGCGCTACCGTCGGGCGGCCCGGACGCTCGCCGCATGGCGTTCCGACGGCACCCTCCACAGGGATCCACGGGCCGCGATCTACGTCTCCGAGCAGGTCTATCGCGTTCCCGGCACGGACCTCGAACGCACCCAGAGGGGCTTCTTCGGCCGGCTCCGGCTCGAGCCGCTCGAGTCGGGCTCCGGCGTCCTCGCCCACGAGCGCACGCTGGCCGGGCCGCGCGAAGACCGCTACCGCCTGCTCCGGGCGACCGGCGTCAACACGAGCCCGGTCGTCGGGCTGTACGAGGACGACAGCGGTCGGGCGGCCGCGATCCTCGCCCGGCTCGCGGCGGGCAAACCGACCGTCGACGTCTGTGACGACGACGGTGTCCGTCACCGCCTGTGGGTTGTCGAGGCGGAGGGGCCGAACGCGGCGGAGGTCGCCGACCTGGTCGGGATCGCCGCCGCGGCGCCGATCACGATCGCCGACGGGCACCACCGCTACGAGACGGCCCTGCGCTACCGCGACGAGCGCCGGATGAGCCGATCGTGCGAAGAGGATCCCGCGTTCGATTACCTGCTGATGCTGTTCCTCGAGACAACGGCCGAGCCCCTGACGGTCCTCCCGGCGCACCGGATCGTGCGTTCGATCGGCGATGACGCGGTGGCCGGGCTGCGGGCGCGCCTGGGCGAGCTGTTCGCCGTCCGGCCGGCAAGCCGGGCAGAGCTGATCGAGACGTTCGATCGGGGAGGGTCGAGCGGGGGTGCGGGCCGGTTCGGCCTCTGGACGCGAGCAGGCGGGTCATTCCTCGAGGCGCGACGCGACGAGTTCGAGTCCCGGTTGCCCTCGGGCGGACCGGCCGTTCGCGCCCTCGACGTCGTGATTCTCGGCGCCGCTCTCGAGGATCTGCTCGGTCTCGATCCGGCGGCCGTCGCGGGTGGCGAGCAGATCGCCTACACGAAGTCGGCCGCCGAGGCCGTCACGGCCGTGGACGAAGGCTGGGCCGCGGCCGACGCCGCGTTCCTCCTCGAGCCGACCCCGGTGCCGTCGATCGTCGCGGTCGCCCGGGAGGGCGACGTGATGCCGCAGAAGTCGACCTACTTCTATCCGAAGGCCATGACCGGCCTGGTCATCAACCCCCACGAATGGTGAACGCGAGACAGATGGTGAACACCTTGATGTCCGATCCCAGCCCGTCGAGCGGTCGATGACCGAGACGACCCCCGACCAGATCCTCGCCCGCGCCCAGGTCCCGTCGGCGAACGGCCGCCCGGTTCGCAAGGACGAACTCGAGCTGCACGACCGCGGTCTCTACATCGAGTCCTGGCTGCCCGAACGACGGTCGCGCCGCAAGCCGCTCCTGTTCCTCCACGGCGAGCTCGCCGGATCGTGGCTGTGGGAGCGTTACCTGGGCTTCTTCGCGTCACGGGGCTGGGAAGGCCACGCGCTGAACCTCCAGAACCACCATTGGTCGCGAACAGCGGACCCGACGGAGCTCTCGTTCGAGTCCTACACGGAGGACGTGGTCGCGGCACTCGCCCGGCTCGGCCCGACGACGGTCGTGATCGGGCACGGCATGGGCGGCCTGCTCGCGCTCAAGGCAGCCGAGCGGGCACCGATCGCCGGTCTCGTCCTGCTCTCGCCCGAGCCACCACGGGACCTGCGAGTTGCCGCTCGCCAGCACGAGCTCCGCGACGTGCCGGACGTCTACGGACGGTCCCGGATCGGCTGGTCGACCCTGCCGGAGAAGCTCCAGCGCGACCATCGCGACCTGAGCCTGGCCGACGTCCTCCGGATCCAGCACCTCCTCGGCCAGAAGCCGCACGAGAGCGGCCGGGCGCTGCGCCAGGTCCTAGGCGGGATCGCCGTCGATCGCCGGCCGTTCGCCGAGATCCCCCGCCTCGTCATCGGTGCGGGTCTCGACCGGCTCGTTCCCGAGGAGACCTCCGAGCGGGTTGCGGAGTGGCTCGGTGCCGAGTACGAGCCCTTCGGGGCCCACTCCCATTACGGCCTCGTCGTGGGTGAGGAGAGCCATCAGCAGGTCGCCGAGGCGATCCGCGGCTTCCTCGAGGCGCACCGCCTCTAGGTCGCCGGCGGGGGGCCCAGTGGCGGCCACCGGCCCGGAATTGGTATCATCCCGCTCCGGTCCGCGACCTCGATCCGTCGCCGCCGTTCGGAGCCGCATTCGTCTAGAGGCCCAGGACACCGCCCTCTCAAGGCGGAGATCACCGGTTCGAATCCGGTATGCGGTACCACTGAACCTTCC
>DASUPH010000078.1:0-5653 GCA_036276275.1 Candidatus Limnocylindrales bacterium | reverse complement strand
GACGCGCTGGCTACCGCCGTGCGGTCGGCGGCGACGTCGCGCCTGATCATCGAGATCGCGGCGGCCGCCTCCGCCGAGCTGGACCTGGATCAGATCCTCCACGAGGCGCTCGACCGGCTCCGGAACGTGATCCCCCTGACGGGCGGCTCGATCGCCCTTGTCGCCGGCGACGAGCTCATCATCCGGGCGGCCATCGGCCCCTTCGCCGATGAAGCCGTCGGGCAGACGCTCCGCCGAGGCCCCAGCCGGAGCTGGTCGGTCGTGGAGACGCTCCAGCCGTATCGGAGCGGCGACCTCTTCCGCGACGGCACGCGCGTCCGCGGAAAGGCGGCCTCGACGGCGATCCGATCGTGGCTCGCGGTGCCGATCGTCCGCCGCGGGGTCGGGATCGGGCTCGTCGAGGTCGATTCGACCGAGGTCGAGGCATTCTCGGACGCCGACCAGGAGCTCCTCGCCTCGGTCGTCGGCGTCCTCGCCGGCCATGTCGAGCTGGCGGCCCATCACAACGAGCAGAAGCGGGCCAATGCCCTCCGCGAGGCGTTCATCGGGGTTGTCAGTCACGAGCTGCGGACGCCGATCACCACGATCTACGGGCTCGCCCGCGTGCTGCGCCAGCGCGGTGACGGCCTTGACGCCGAGGTCCGCCGCCAGTCGATCGCGGACATCGAGGATGAGGCGGACCGGCTGTACCGGCTCGTCGAGGACCTCCTGATCCTGTCGCAGGCCGAGGCCGGCCGGGTCGAGTTCCAGGCCGAGCCGATCAGTGTCGGGCGGCTGGTCCAGCACATCGTCGACGCCGAGGCCGAGCGGTGGCCCGATCGCACGTTCGAGGTCCGCCAACCACCCGGCCTGGCCCTGGTCGAGGCCGAGCCGACCTACGTCGAGCAGGTCGTCCGCAACCTGTTGACGAACGCGGCCAAGTACAGCGAGGCACCGGATGCGATCGAGATCGAGATCGCCATCGTCGACGAAGGCCCCGACAACACCGATCGGCCCGAGGTGGTCGTTCGCGTCCTCGATCGCGGCATCGGAGTCGATGACGAGACGGTCGATCAGGCGTTCGACCTCTTCTACCGGACGCGTGAGGCGAGCCGGATCGCGTCGGGCGCCGGGATCGGGCTGTTCGTCTGTCGCCAGCTGATCGAGGCGATGGGCGGCCGAACCTGGTTGCGACCGCGAGACGGCGGCGGGTCGGAGGCGGGCTTTGCCCTGCCGCTCGCCGACGCGGGCGACGACGGCGAAGCCGGCTGAGCGCGTTCGCCGCTGTTCCGGCCCAGCGGTGCCAGATTCCCACACCGTTGGAGTTGGGCCCGGCCGACCGACCTTTTCGGGGACAGATTCCCACGCCATGGAAGTTGGGCCAGCCCCAACACCGATTCCGCGGTTCATCCCGGCACCCGCGAGCGTGGATCGGTCCACCGGCGACCCGATTCGGGGCCTCGGCGTGGCCTGACTCCCACCGGGTGACGATGTGTCCTGAATCAGGGTGTTCCACCCTTGTAGCTCCCACCCGGTGGAAACCTGGCCGGGCCGAGGGCGCTCTCACCGAGCGATGTCACGGCACCGTCATGACGCGCGCGTACGATGCCGACATGCAGTTCCTGTTCCGCTCTCCGACCATGCCCACCGCCGACAAGGCCATGCCCGGCCGCAGCGAGCCGATGCAGCTGACCGATCGCCATTTCGTCAACGGCGCGTCGCTGAAGGGTCCGTGGCCCGACGGCACCCGGACCGCGATCTTCGGCCTCGGCTGCTTCTGGGGCGCCGAGAAGGACTTCTGGGAGACACCGGGCGTCATCAGCACCGCCGTCGGCTATGCCGGCGGCTTCACCCCGAACGCCGACTACCGCGAGGTCTCCTCGGGCCAGACGGGCCACGCCGAGGTCGTCCTGGTCGCGTACGACCCGTCAAAGGTCTCGTACGAGCAACTCCTCAAGATCTTCTGGGAGAACCACGACCCCACCCAGGGCAATCGCCAGGGCAACGACATGGGGACCCAGTACCGGTCGGTCATCTTTACGACCGACGACGCCCAGCAGCGAGCCGCGGAGGCGTCACGGGACGCCTACCAGGAGCGCCTGACCGCCAAGCGCTTCGGCCCCATCACGACCGAGATCGCTCCGGCTCCGCCGTTCTACTACGCCGAGGACTACCACCAGCAGTACCTGGCGAAGAACCCGAACGGCTACTGCCCGAACCATCGGACCGGTGTGGAGCTGCCCGACGACTTCGTGGTCATCCCGCTGCAGTACGTCGACTGATCCGAGGTCGATATGCACGAGTCCGCCGCCACACAGAGTGACGTCGTCGTCCGAATCGCCGAGATCGAGGTCGATCCGGCCCATCGCCCCAGCTTCATCTCGGCCGTCAAGGAGGAGATGGAGGAGGCGGTGCGAGTCGAGCCGGGGGTGTTGGCGATCTATGCCGTCGCGGAGAAGGACAACCCGTCCCGGCTGCGGTTCTTCGAGATCTATGCGAACGACGAGGCCTACCGGGCCCATCGGGAATCGCCCCATTTCAGGAAGTACGTCGAGATCACCGGCCCGATGATCCTCACCCGCGAGCTGATCGAGACGATCCCGATTCAACTCAGCTCGAAGGCGAGGTGACGCCGAGCCGTTCCACGTGCGCCTCGGGAGGCGTGCAAGGGCATGCATGCCATTCAGTCATCCCGGGACTCTTCGGCATGGTTGCCGCTTGGCTGCAGGAAAGCGGGCGACCAGGGCAGCCCGGAGGCGGCGGCGTCGATCGGAGCCGAGCGGTACGATGACCGCCCAGCCCGGGAGGAACTCCATGATCGACGGCGACATCTTCGGACGGATCAATGCGCTCTCCGACGAGGAGGAGCATCTCTGGGAGCACGCCGGCGACGGGCACGGCCTGACGGACGAGGAGCAGGAGCGGCTGGAGGCGATCAAGGTCGAGCTCGACCGGGCCTACGACCTCCTCCACCAGCGCGAGGCCCGCCGCGCCGCCGGGCTCGATCCCCGCGAGGCCGAACCGCGCACGTCCGAGGTCGTCGAGAGCTACCAGCAGTAGCCGGCCGGCCGGCGGGTCAGGCGGGCTCGACGCTCCCCTCCCGCGCCGCCCGGCGCGCCAGCAGCCCCGTCCGCGGCCCGAGCACCAGGGCGATGGCGAAGAAGAGTGTCTCGACGAGGACGATCGAGGCCCCCGACGCCACGTTCAGGTAGAAGCTGAGATACAGGCCGCCGAGCGCAGCGACCATCGCGAGGGCGGCGGCGAGGACCATCAGCCGTTCGAACCGGACGACGAGTAGCTGGGCGGTCGCCGCCGGCGTCACGAGCATCGCCACGACGAGGATCACCCCGACCGCCTGGATGCTGACGACGATCGTGACCCCGAGCAGGCCGAGCAACAGGTATTCGAGAGCCGCGACGGGAAGTCCCGATGCCGCCGCTCCCAGCGGATCGAACGTCGCAAAGAGCAGCTCTTTGCGGATCAGGATCACGATCGCGAGGACGATCGCGCCGAGGACCGCCACCTGGACCAGGTCGCCGATCGAGATCCCCAGGACGTTGCCCAGGAGATAACCCAGCAGGTCTCCGACGTAGCCCTTGATCGTCGAGAACAGGAGCACCCCGAAAGCGAACGTCCCGGCGAACAGCACGCCTACCGACGTATCGAACCGCAGCCGGCTCCGACGGGACACGAGCCCGATGGCCAGCGCCGTTCCGACCGCTGCGACGGCGCCGCCGAGATACAGCGGCAGGCCGAGGATGTAGGCGATGACCAGGCCCGGGAACGCCGCGTGGCTCACGGCGTCGCCGATGAACGCGAGGCCCTTGAGCACCACGAACGTGCCCATGACGGCGCAGACGACCCCGACGAGCAGGGTTGCGGCAAGGCCGCGCTGCATGAACCCGTAGCTGAACGGGTCGAGGAGGAAGGCCAGCGGGTTCATCCGCGGGACTCGTCGTGGAAGTGGCGCTCCCCGCCCGACGCCTCGTCGTGGTGGTGGGCGTCGTCGAGGACGAGCCGGCCCCCGTCGCCCGGCAGGACGAGGACGTGCCCGCCGTACGTGTCGGACAGGAGCTTCTGGTCGAGCACCATCTCCGCGGGCCCCGTCGCGACGAGGCGGCCGTTGACGAAGGCGGCCTGGTGGAAGCGTTGGGCGGCGCAGATGAGGTCGTGGGTCGAGGCGATCACGGTCTTGCCTGCCCGGGCTTCCGCCTCGAGGACGTCCATCAGCTCTTCCTGGGTCGTCGCGTCGACCCCGGTCACGGGCTCGTCGAGCAGGTACAGCTCCGGGTCGGCGGCGATGGCCCGGGCGAGGAAGACGCGCCGGCGCTGGCCACCGGACAGCGCCCCGATCTGGCGATCCGTGGCACCGGCCATGCCCACGGTCTCGAGCGCCGCGGAGACCCGCTCCCGATCGACCGCGCCAGGTCGCCGGCCGAACCCGAGGCGAGCGTAGCGGCCCATCATCGCAACCTCGCCGACGGTCACCGGGAAGTCCCAGTCGACCGCCTCGGCCTGGGGCACGTAGGCGACGGATCGGGCCTCGACGCCCGGTGGGGAGCCGAGAACGGAGACCGACCCCGTCTTCGGTTCGAGGAGGCCTGCGATCAGCTTGAGGAGGGTGCTCTTGCCCGCCCCGTTCGGTCCGATGACCGCGAGGAGCGAGCCCGGCCGGACGGTGAGGCTGACATCGGTGAGGGCGATCCGCGGGCCATAGCCGGCCGTGACGTGGTCGAGGACGACGGCCGGCACCCCGTCCCGGGCGGCAACCGATTGGTCAGGAGCGACGACGGCGTGCTGGCTCAGCGAAGGGCCTCCACGATCTGGTCGACATTCCAGCGCATCATGCCCGGATACGAGTCGGCCGGCGCGGGACCGAGCGAGTCGTTGTACAGCGTCGTGACCACCTGCTTGACGCCCGCCTCGTCGGCCAGCGTCTGGGCGAGCTTCGGGTTGAACTGCGCCTCACCGAAGACCGCCTTCACGCCCGCCGCTTTGACCTTCTCGACGAGCGCCGCGAGCTCGGCCGCGTTCGGCTCCTGGCCGACGTTGGCGACGACGACGCCCACCAGGTCGAAGCCGAAATGGCGGGCGAGGTACGGGTACGCGTCATGGAAGGTCACGAGCTTGCGGTTGGCCGGCGGGAGTGTGTCGACCTTCGCCTTGAGCTCGATGTCGAGGGCGTCCAGCTGGGTCCCGTAGGCGGCGGCGTTCGCCTGGAATGCAGTGGCGTCCGCCGGGACAAGGGCGGACAGGGCCGTCACGATCTTTGGAACGTAGCCGGTCTTCACGAGCGTGGGATCGAGCCAGAAGTGGGGATTGGCCTCGCCATCGACCAGGATCGCATCGATCCCCTCCCCCAGAACGAGACGGGGGGTCTTGCCTCCGCCGCCCGACGAGAGCAAGCGGTCGAGGAAGTTGTCGAGCCCGACCCCGTTCGAAACGATGAGCTGGGCATCGGCAATGCTCCGCGCGTCGTCGGGCTTTGGCTCGTAGTCCTCGGGCCCGACGCCGGCCGGGATGATCGACCGGACGTCTGCCCGCGAGCCGCCAACCGCCCGGATGACGTCGGCGAAGACCGTCGTCGTCGTCACGACCCGGATCGCACCGGGGCCAGGAGTGATCACCGGACCCGGTCCGGTGGGCGTCCCGGTCCCGCCCGGCGCGCAGGCCG
>DASUPH010000077.1:0-7388 GCA_036276275.1 Candidatus Limnocylindrales bacterium | reverse complement strand
CGGCGTTCTGGTCGACGTAGCCGCCGCGGGCCCGGGGCAGGGCCGGTCCGCCGATCACCCGGACAGTGTCGCTCTCGATGACCTCGACCGAACGACCGCCCGCGCCGTGGATCGCCAGTCGTGACGTGAACGCGTTGCTGTACGAGGTGATCGTCAGCGTGCCCGACATGCCGCCGGCGAACCGCAGGACGACCGCGTAGCCGGCGGCCCCGTCGGGGCCCTCCGTGGAGCGGGCCACGAGCTCCGTGACGTCGCCCATCAGGAAGCGCGTCGCGTCGATGATGTGGATCGCCTGGTCGGTCAGGAAGCTGTTGGCGATCGTCGGCGAGCCCCACATCGCAACCCGCGGCCCCGGCGACAGGTACTCACCGGCGTACAGGAGCGGTGCCCCGAAGGACGGGTCGGCGACGAGGTCGGCGACCTTGTGGAGCGCCTCGGCATGACGCCAGAAGAACCCGACCATGCCGACGACGCCGGCCTCGTCGGCGGCCGTCGCGAAGGCCTCGGCCTGCTCGAGATCGGGCGCCGACGGCTTCTCGACGAACACGTGGACGCCCCGCCGGATCGCCTCGAGGCCCGCTTCGACGTGGAGGGCCGGCGGTCCGCAGACCACGACGGCCTCGGGCTTCACGTCGTCGAACATCGCCCGATAGTCGGTGAACGACGCCGCGGCGCCGAAGCGACGGGCGCAGTCGGCGGCTGCGCCGGCGTCCAGGTCGCACGCGGCCACGTAGTCGAAATGGGGCAGCCGGGCCAGGTTCGGCTGGAGGGCGCCGCGCGAGTGGTTGCCGCAGCCGATGACCGCCACCCGGATCGGATCGACCGCCTCGATCCGGCGGCCGGTGAGGACCAGGCCCGGTCCGATCGCTTCGTCCCGGATCGTGTCGCCCGCGAGGTAGTCGCGGAGGCCACCGCTCAGGTCGACCCTCGTCTGGGTCCTTGTCATCGGTCGGTCTCCTCCGATCGCGTCGGGAGCGGCTGAGAGCCGGCGGGCCCGCCACCGTCGATGTCCAGGGAGATGCCGGTGATCCAGCCCGCGTTGGAGCTGATCAGGAACAGGATCGCGTCGGCCGTGTCGGCGACCGTGCCGGCCCGGCCCAGCGGGAAGTTCTCGGCGTAACCGCGCATCACCGCCGCCTCCGTCTGGCCCGTCCGAGCCACCTTCTGGCGGGTGACCTCCTGGCCCTGCCCGGTCTCGGGGGTCATGGCCGGGCAGACCGCGTTGACCGTCACCCCGTCGCGCCCGAACTCGCGGGCCCACGTCTGGGTCAGGCCGATGACCCCGAACTTCGCCGCGTTGTAGGCGGACGTGAGTGGCCAGCCCTTGCGACCCGCCTCGGACGAGATGTTGACGAGCCGGCCGCGACCGCTGGTCACGAGATGCGGCATCGCCGCCTGGGCGACGAGGAACGTTCCCTTCAGGTTGACGTCGAGCATCCGGTCCCAGTGGGCCTCGGTCATCTCGGCGAGGGCGCCGTACTCGAACACGCCCGCGCAGTTGACCAGCGTGTCGAGGCCGCCGAACGCGGCGACCGCGGCGTCGACGCCGGCCCGGACCGCGGTCGCGTCGCGGACATCGAGGACGATCGGGAGCGCGGCGCCGCCGAGCCGCTCGGCTTGCCCGTGGACGAGGTCGCCGTCGAGATCGGCCATCGCAACCCGCGCTCCGTTGGCGATGAGCCGCTCGCTGACCCCCAGCCCGAAGCCGCTCGCGGCGCCCGTGACGAAGGCTTTGCGGTCGGGCGCGATCGCGAACATGCGGAACCTCGATCCCGGAGGCTGGTGGGAGGCTCCTATTATTCCAGTCGAGCCGGACGTCCGTTGGTGACTTCCGACCGGGCAGGATGAGGTGGCTGCGTGGCTGGCAGCACGGCGGTTGGCGATCGGCGCTTCGTCTCGCCGGACGAGGTCGAGACGATGATGTTCGACTGGGGCACGATCAAGTGGTTGTCGGAGATCCGCGTGACCGGCTCCGGGATCGCCACCGGCCTGGTGATCCTCGAGCCCGGCAAGGGCCACCTCCGCCACAACCACCCCGGCTCCGAAGAGGTCCTCTACTACATCTCCGGCGAGGGCGAGCAGATGGTCGAGGACGACGCTGGCCGACCGCAGTTCCGCCACGTCCGCGCCGGCGACGCGACCTACATCCCGGCCGGCGTCTTCCACGGCACCGAGAACACGGGCTGGGAGCCGATGCGGCTGCTCGCGATCTACTCGCCGGGCGGACCGGAAGCGATCCTCCGCGCCGGCGCCGACTGCACGACGTTCGAAGCGGGTCAGATCCCGGTCCGCCGATGACGGGTCCCCCGGCCCCGGCCACGGCGGCGGTCGACCAGCCCGGCTCGAACGTCACCAAGCGGATCGAGGGCGACGCTCGACCGGCCTGGTCGGACGTCACCTCGGCGGGGACGTTCCGGGTGCCCGCCGGCGGGCTGTTCGACCGCCATCACCACGATTGCGACGAGTACTGGTTCATCGTCCGCGGCCGCGCGGTCATCGAGATCGACGACGAGCGCTACACGGTCGAGCCGGGCGACATCGTCTGCACGGAGCGGGGCCGTGAGCACGACATCCTGCAGCTGTTCGACGACGAGCTCGAGGGCTTCTGGTTCGAGGCCGCCACGATCCCCGGCGGCAGCGCCGGCCATCTCCACCGGTCGGCAGAGCAGGCGGCGGGCCACCCGATCCTCGGGCCCGACGACCCGTTGCCGGCGGCCTGAGCGGGGTGACGGCGACAACGATGCCGACGATCGTCCTCCTCGGGACCCTCGACACGAAGGGCGCGGAGTACGACTTCGTCCGGCGGCGACTCGTCGGGCTCGGCTGCCGGGTCGTCGTCGTCGACGCCGGGACGATGGGCCAGACCGACCGTCCTGTCGACGTGACGGCGGATGAGGTCGCGGCCGCGGCCGGCGCCGACCGGGCCGCCCTGGCGGCGGCAGGCGATCGCGGCGCGGCGATGGCGGCGATGGGCGAGGGTGCGGCGCGGATCGTCGAGGGACTCCACGCCGATGGACGCCTCGACGGGATCCTCGCCCTTGGCGGCAGCGGTGCCGCG
This sequence comes from Candidatus Limnocylindrales bacterium, assembly GCA_036276275.1. Classification (GTDB taxonomy): domain Bacteria; phylum Chloroflexota; class Limnocylindria; order Limnocylindrales; family CSP1-4; genus CF-46. The sequence continues at coordinate 4,330 of DASUPH010000077.1, read as the reverse complement.
TCGCTCGCCGCGACCGCGATGCAGCGTCTGCCCGTCGGCGTTCCGAAGCTGATCGTGACGACGATGGCCTCCGGCGACGTCCGGCCGTACGTCGGCGAGACCGACATCGCGATGCTCTATCCCATCGTCGACATCGCCGGGATCAATCGCGTTTCGGCCCGGATCCTCTCGAACGCCGCGGCGGCGATCGCCGGGATGGCGAGCGTCATCCCCGCCGAGGACGACGAGGCCGGCCGGCCGCCGCTCGTCGCGGCGACGATGTTCGGCGTCACGACGCCGTGCGTCACGGCCGCGCGGGCGACCCTCGAGTCGCTTGGCTACGAGGTCCTCGTGTTCCACGCGACCGGCTCGGGCGGGCGGGCGATGGAACGACTCGTCCGGGCCGGGTTCCTGGCCGGCGTCCTCGACATCACCACGACCGAGCTGGCCGACGAGCTGGTGGGCGGCGTGCTGTCCGCCGGGCCGGACCGGCTCGAGGCTGCGGGCGAGCTCGGGCTGCCCCAGGTCGTCTCCCTTGGCGCCCTCGACATGGTGAACTTCGGCCCGCCCGGGACGATTCCGAGCCCGTTCGCCGGGCGCCGGTTCTACGAGCACAATGCGATGGTCACGCTGATGCGGACGACCCCCGACGAGTGCCTTGAGCTCGGTCGCGTGATCGCCCGCAAGCTGAACGCCGCCCGCGGACCGGTATCGGTGTTCGTCCCCCTGGAAGGGCTCTCGATGATCGACGTCGCCGGCCAACCGTTCCACGACCCCGTTGCCGACGCCGCCCTCGTCGCCGCCCTTCGCCAGGACCTCCGACCGGGGATCGAGCTCGTCGAGCGGCCCGTCGACATCAACGACCCGGTGTTTGCGAGCGAGATGGCCACCCGCCTGGACGAGCTGATCCGGGCCGCGACACCGCCGGCCGGGCTCGCCGTTCAGGGCCGTCCGTCCCCGGACGCGGCGACAGGCGCGCCGGCCACCGGACGCATGGCCGGATGACGGGCGACGAGGCCCGCCGCCGGCTGCGGGCGACGGTCGAGGCGGGCGGCGTGCTCGTCGGCGCGGGAGCCGGAACGGGCCTCTCCGCGAAGAGCGCCGAGGCAGGCGGCGCCGACCTGATCATCATCTACAACTCGGGCCGCTTCCGGATGGCCGGTCGCGGGTCGCTCGCGGGCCTGCTGCCCTACGGCGACGCCAACGCGATCGTCGTCGACATGGCTCGCGAGGTGCTGCCGGTCGTCGAGCGGACCCCCGTCCTGGCCGGCGTCTGCGGGACCGACCCGTTCCGGCGGATGGCGCCCTTCCTCGACGAGCTCCGCGGCCTCGGTTTCGCGGGCGCCCAGAACTTCCCGACCGTCGGCCTGTTCGATGGGCTCTTCCGCCAGAATCTCGAGGAGACCGGCATGGGCTTCGGCCTCGAGGTCGAGATGATCCGCGAGGCCCACGCCCAGGGGATGCTGACCGCCCCGTACTGCTTCACGGAGCCGGAGGCGCGGGCAATGGCCGAGGCCGGCGCCGACATCGTCGTCGCCCATATGGGCCTCACGACCAAGGGCACGATCGGCGCCCGGACGGCCATGACTCTGGACGACGCGGTCGAGCGGGTCCAGGCGATCCGCGCGGCCGCGGCCGAGATCAACCCCGACATCCTCGTCCTCTGTCACGGCGGCCCGATCGCGGAGCCGGACGACGTCGCCTTCGTGCTCCGCCGGACGACGGGGATCGCGGGCTTCTTCGGTGCGTCGAGCGTCGAACGCCTGCCGACCGAGATCGCGATCGCCGAGACTGTTCGTCGCTTCAAGCAGAGCGCCGAGGCGGCTCGCGGGTCGGAAGGGGGGTGACGGATGGGAGCCTCCGACAACGGCGGGCCGGTCGTCGTCCGGGTCAACGCGGCGCGGCGCGGCGGCGCGGCGTGGGTGGCTTTCGTGGTGGCCGTCTTCATCGGGATCGCGGTCGTCAAGCCCTGGCCGGCCGCGGTCCGTGAGGCGCCGCCGCAGCAGGCGGATCCCACGATCGAACCGGCCCCGACCGAGCCGCCCAGCGCGGTCCGGCTCCTCTGCAAGGACCCGGTCGGCTGGCGGGTCGGGACGATCGAGGAGCTCGTCGACGGGCTGCCGTTCAGCGACTGGGGGGTGATCGAACCCGTCCAGGCGGGCGGCCCGGGCGATCCACGGATCCCGTTCTTCGTCGTGGCGTCCGGGTCCGTGACGGCCCTCGGCTACTGCGCGCCGCCCGACGATGCGCCTCCGGCGGACGCCCGCCTGGCGATCTTCCGCCTCATCCCGGGTCGCCTGCCGGAACCGATCCGGACGACCCGCCTCGTCCCGAACCCGCCGTCGCCGCTGGGTGGGCTGTACCGCCCGGATCGGGGCCAGTCGCGGCTCGAGGGCGACGTGCCGACGACGGCGTCCTGGGCCACCGGCATCTACGTCTTCCACGTCCACGCTGCCAACGGTTACGAGCGCTGGTTCGGGGCCGACGTCCGGATCTTCTGATCGAGTCCGGCCGCGCGAACTCGGCGCCAATTCGGCCCCGCCGAACCCGGTCGATCCGCGCGTCGCAGGGCCCGTACCATGGGCCGATGGATCTCGGCCTCGCCGGCCTCCGTGCCCTCGTCGGGGGCGCGTCGAGCGGTCTCGGACGGGCGATCGCGAGCGAGCTCGCGAGCGAGGGCGCTCGCGTTGCCGTCGCGGCTCGCCCGGGACCGCGGCTCGACGACGCGGCGGCCGCGATCGGCGCCCTCGCCGTTCCCGCCGACCTGTCGACCGCGGCAGGACCGGCCGGCGCCGTCGCCGGCGCGACGAGCGCCCTCGATGGCCTCGACCTGCTCGTGGTCAACAGCGGCGGTCCCCCCGGTGGCGTGTTCGAAGAGCTCGACGAGGCGGCCTGGATGGCGGCGATCGACGGCGTCCTGCTGTCCGCGCTTCGCCTGATCCGGGCCGCGCTGCCCCATCTCCGCGAATCGACCGCGGCGGCGATCGTCGTCGTTCTGTCCAGCTCGGTCCGCGAGCCGATCCCGATGCTCACGACGTCGAACGTCCTGCGGCCCGGACTCGCCGGTCTGGTGAAGACCCTATCGGCCGAGCTCGCCCCGATCCGGATCAACGGGATCGCCCCCGGCCGCGTCGCCACCGACCGGATCGCCCAGATCGACACGCTCCGGGCGACGGCAACGGGACGCAGCCGCGACGAGGTCGAGCGGGAGATGATCGGCCGGATCCCGCTCGGCCGCTACGGAACGCCGGACGAGGTCGGTCGGCTCGGCGCCTTCCTCCTGTCGCCGGCCGCCGGCTACGTGACCGGCGCGATCGTCCCGATCGATGGCGGGATGGTCCGGGCACTGCCCTGATCCGTCCCACCGAACGGGGCCCGGTCGGACTAGAAGCGCGGCTCCCGGGCGATGTCGTACACGGCCCGACTGAGCAGCGCCAGGCCAAGCGCCGCAAGCCACAGCCCCGGCGCCCGGTCCGGCAGGCCCAGCGCGCCGAGGGTTCCGAGGTCGACGACCCGGATCGCGAGTCCGAGCCAGCCGACGATGCCGAGGATCACGAAGCTGAGCGAGCGGTCGAGCGCGACCGGGACGTCACCGGCGGCGTACGGCAGGGCGAGCAGGGCGACCGTCGCGAGGGCGACGAAGAAGACGATGATCCCGCTGCCCTCGAACGCATTGCCGCTCGTCGCCGGCAGGCCGTCGCCGCCGCCGAAGCCCCACCACGGCAGGAGGCACGCAGCGACGATGACGGCGGCGGCGATTGCCGCGAGCAGGCGACCACGCCCCAGCGGTCGGCGATGCATCGTCAGTCCGGGCTCGTGTAGACCTCGGGGCGGAGCACGCCCACGAAGCGGAGGTTTCGGTAGTACTCCATGTAGTCGAGCCCGTAGCCGACGACGAACTGGTCGGGGATCGTGAACCCGACGTAGTCGACCGGGATGTCGACGAGCCGGCGGGCCGGCTTGTCGAGGAGTGTGCAGATCCGGAGCGACTTCGGGTTCTTGCCCCGCAGGTAGCGGATCAGGTAGTTGAGGGTGAGCCCGGTGTCGATGATGTCCTCGACGATCAGGACGTCCTCGCCCTCGATCGTCGCCGACAGGTCCTTGAGGATCCGGACGAGGCCCGACGACTCGGTCGAGCTGCCGCCGTACGAGCTGACCTCCATCAGGTCGATCCGGACCGGGACCGGGATCGCCCGCATCAGGTCCGCCATGAACGGCAGCGAACCCTTGAGCACCGAGACCAGGGTCAACCGACGATCGGCGTAGTCCGCGCTGATCCGCGCGCCCAGCTCGCGAACCTTGGCGGCGATCTGCTCCTCGGTCAACAGGACCTCGGCGACATCGGCGTGCA
>DASUPH010000076.1:0-2066 GCA_036276275.1 Candidatus Limnocylindrales bacterium | reverse complement strand
CACCTGCGTCGGTGACGAGGAGCGGGTCGAAGATGTAGACCAGGTCCGGGTCGAGGGCGGGCTCATGATCGAGGACAAGGACTCGGACACCGAGCCCGTCCAGGGCCTTCACGAGACCGTCGTGCTCACGCCGGGCGCGCTCGAGGTCGACCGGGTGGAGGAACCCGTGGGCCGGATCGTCGAACGCCCGACCGAACGCTGCCCCGGGCGCACTGACGAGGACCTCGCGAAGGGCCGCCGTCGAGCTCCGGGCACCGTACCGCCGCTCGGTCATCGTCATCGGCGCAGGATACGATGACGGTGCTGGTTCCCACCGGCCGTCGCGAGGATTAGGCTGGGCGGTGATGAGCGCGGATGTCGTGGTCTTCCGGTCGGAGCGGATCGTGCCCCGTCTCGGCGCGCCGGCTCCGGACGCGCCGGAGCTCGTCCCGGCGTCGGGACCCGAGCCGCGCCTGCTCGGCTCGATCGAGGAGATCGACGACGGGACCGGCCCGCCCGACGCCCTCTTCGAACGGCTCGCCGCGGCACGTGTCCGCCTCGGCCAGCTGACCTTCTACCTGCTCGACCCCGAATCCTGGCGCTGAATCGGGCCGAACCGACCCGGATCGAGAGCCTCTGGCACATCGCCGCGCCCGATCCGGCCGAGGATCAGGTCCGTGACCAGACGGGCGGTGGCGGGTCCGGTCGAGATGCCCCACGGCCCGTGGCCGGCAGCCACGAAGAGGCCGGCGACCCCGTCGATCGCGCCCACGAGCGGCCGCCCGTCGGCGCTGACCGGCCGTGCGCAGTGGCGCAGGCCGACGAGCGGGGCGTCGGCGACGGCTGGGACGTAGCGTGAACCGACCCGTCGAAGGGCCGCCAGCCAGGCCGCCGGTTCGGGTTCGGCCGGCAGGAACGTCGAGCCGAGCGCGCTCGACCCCGGGGCCGGCACGAGGCTGAACTCGACCGCGGCGTCCGACGGCTCGATCCGGATCACGTGGCCGGTCGAGTCGATCGCGAGACCCGGCTCGATGTCGATGTCGATCGCCTCGAGGGCATGGCCCGGCGCCTCGGCGAGGGCCAGGCCGGCGACGACACCCCAGACTGCCCGGATCGGCCGCCACCCACCGGCCGGATCGATCAGGTCGGGCGCCCACGGGCCGGCCGCGATGACGACGACGCCGGCCGGCTCCGTCCGGCCGCCGACGCGAACGCCGACGACTTGGCCGCCGGAGACGTCCGGTCGCGCATCGCCGATCACCGTCCCGACGCCACGCCGCGTCGCGACGGCGGCGAACGCCCGCGTCGCCGCATCGGGTGCGACCGGGAACCCGATCGCCAGCCGGCACGCGACCAGGTCATCCGCGAGGGCCGGCTCGAGGCGGTGAAGCGCCGCGCCCGCCAGGACCTCGGGCCGGCTGTCCGGCCAGGCGCGAGCCCAGGCAGCGGCCGTCCGCTGGGCGATCGCCCCGTCGCGCCCGACGTAAAGCAGTCCCGCCGGCTCGCTCGGCAGGCCGAACCCGTCGACCTCGGCGGCCAAGGCGCGGTACTCGGCAATCGTGACCCGGTAGAGGCCGGCGAGAATCGGGTCGAACGGGTGCTGGACGATCCCCGAGTTGCGCCCGGACGCCCCGGCCGCGATCTCGGTCCGCTCGTAGAGGCGGACCCGCGCGCCGGCATCGGCAAGGAATGCCGCGGCCGCCGTCCCGACGATGCCGCCGCCGACGACGGCGACGTCCGGCGTGCCGCTCATCGCCTCATGCGATCGCGGCATGGAATCGGACGTTGGCACGCGTGGTCGCGTGCTCTCGGTGTGTGATCACGCTGGGTACCATCGAATCCCATGCCACCGCGGCATCACGGCGCAGGTGCCTGCCTGACTAGCCGGCCGCCCCCACCGTGCTCGCCGGCCGGACCCCCGCCGGCCGCCGCGTCGCGATCCGGCCGAGGGCGTCGACGAGGCGGTCGACCTCGGCGGACGTGTTGTAGTGGGTCAGCCCGATCCGGACGACCCCGCCGGTGTCCGCGAAGCCCAGTCGCTCGATCAGGCCGGTGGCGTAGAAATCGCCATCCCAGACCGCGATCCC
>DASUPH010000075.1:0-6667 GCA_036276275.1 Candidatus Limnocylindrales bacterium | reverse complement strand
AGCTCGGCGAAGAAGGCGATCGCCGCATCGAGGTCGTCGACGACGATGGCGACGTTGTCCATGCGCTGGATGGTCACGGGCGTCACCCGACCCGGGCGAGCAGGTCGAGCACGCGTCGCGTGAGGAGTGTCGCGGCGCCCTGGTCGTAGCTCGGCAGGGTCGAGTCGGCGAAGTAGTGCTGGTCGCCGGGGTAGAGGAAGAGCTCGCCGTCGTCCGCGGCGGCGACGATCTCGCGAGCGGCGTCGATGTCGCCCTCGCCGACGAAGATCGGGTCGTTGTCCATGCCGTGGATCTGGACCGGGACGCCGTCCGGCCACGGTCCGAAGGCCCACTCGCCGCTGATCGGGATGGCCGAGTAGAAAAGGAGGGCGCCCCGCGCCCCGGCCCGCGTCTGGGCGAGCTCCTGCGCGATCGATTCACCGAACGAGAACCCGGCGTACACGAGCTCGTTCGGCAGGTCGTCGGCCGTTCGGACGCCGCTCTTGCGGAGCTCCTCGAAGCCGGTCTCCTTGATGTAGGCCATGCCCTCGTCGATCGAGCCAAACGTCTGACCGTCAAACAGGTCGGGCGTATGCACGGTGTGCCCCGCCGCGCGCAGCTCGTCGGCGAACGCGTGGATTCCGGGGGTCAGTCCCTGCGCGTGATGGAACAGGAGCACCTCGGCCATCGGAGCCTCCAGGTTGGGAATGGTGCGGATCACTCAGGTTCACAGGTTCCACCGATTACCTGACAGCTATCGACAGGATTGGCCGAGTCCGGACCTCGACTTGTGGGGTCCCGATCCTCCATCACCCACGCGTGGTCCATCACGTGGTGGGCGGTGCGGCGGTTGCGGCCGAGCGTCAGGGGACGAACAACGACGGCGGCAGCGACGAGCCGTTGAACCGATCGAGATCCACTCGCCCGCTGATCCCCGGCACGAAACCCGTACCCGACTGCTGCCAGAACGTCCACCCGCTGCCGCCCCAGTAGCCGGCCGGGACCGCCGGCGCCGTCGCCGTCGTCCAGTGAGCGATCCACAGCACCGGATACCCGTTCCGGGCGAACCAGTCGGTATTGGCCATCGACGACGACCAGAAGTTCGGATTCGTGTAGATCATCGGTCGGACGCCGGTTGTCGCCGAGACCTGCGTGAGCCAGGTCTGCGCCCACACCGTCAGCGATGCGGGATCGAGGCCATTCGAGACCTCGAGGTCGAGGACGGGGATGAGATCGCCCGACACGATTGTCGAATTCCGGAGGAACCAGCTCGCCTCGTTGCTCGCGTCGTTCACCGCGGTATCCGGGTTGGCGAAGTGGTACGACCCCACGCTCAGCCCGGCCACGCCGGCGCCCGCGCGGTTCGTCCAGTACGCCGAGTCGGCGGTCAGGGTCCCGGCGCTCGCGCGGATGAAGGCGAATCGCTTCCCGGCGGCTGCGACCTGCCCCCAGTCGATCGAACCCTGGTGGTAGCTCACGTCGATGCCGTCGACGGTCGTGGGTGTCGGACTGGGGGACGGGATCGGCGTCGGCGTGGACACGGGCGGCGTCGGTTGGACCGTCGGCGTGGGTTTGGGGTTCGGGCGTCCGGGCGGCTTCGCCTCGACCGTTGCCGGTGCGGCGAGAACGAACGCGGCAAGGCACAGGACGACCAGGCTGATGAGGACGCGGTGCATGGCACCATGCTTCCCGAGATGGCGCGGCGCGTCAAACCGCCTTTGGACTATTTCTGGGTAGGCGCTTTGGCGAGCGTCCCGCGACCTTGCGATCGCGCGGGACGTGGCTGCCGGCCCTCGGCCGCCGGTCGGCGGCTGAGCCGGACCCGGGATACCGTGTATGAGTGGCAACGGCAGCAGCCCTGATCTTCACGCTGGTCGCGGCAGGTGCCGTGGCATTTCAGCTGGGGCTCGCGCTCGGCGCACCCTGGGGCTCATACGCGATGGCCGGCCGCCACCCGGGAGCGTTTCCTCCGCGCCTGCGCGTCGCCGCCGCGGTCCAGGCCGCGCTGCTGGCGTTCCTCGCGATCGTCGTCCTTTCCGACGCCGGCGTCGCGCTGCCATCGATCGCACAGGCAGCCCCGTGGCTGATCTGGGCGCCCGTCGTGTTCTCGGCGGTGAGCCTGGTCCTGAACGGCATCACGCCGAGCGCCGGCGAACGGCGGATCTGGGTCCCGGTGGCCCTCGTGATGCTCGCATCCAGCCTGGTCGTCGCCATCGACTGACAGACCGGCGACGACGGTAGGAGGACCATGAACGTCATCGACTGGCTGCTCGACTCCGATCCCGCGATCCGCTGGCAGGTGATGCGCGACCTGGCGCACGAGCCGGCGGACGTCGCCGCCGAGCGCTCAAGGATCGCGACCGAGGGCTGGGGCGCCCGGCTGCTCGCGCTCCAGACACCGGACGGTCTGTGGGCCGGCAACGCGTTCTCCCAGGAGCGGACCGACACGTTCCACGTCCTGGAGCTCCTGCGGCGCCTGGGGCTCGACCCCGAGAGCGAGCAGGCGCGGCGGGCCCTGGGCCTCGTGCGCGAGCATGTCACCTGGGGGGACGGCGCCTGGTGGAACCCACCCTGGGCCGACAGCCGGTTCTTCGAGGGCGAGGTCGAGCCGTGCATCAACGGCAACGTCGTCTCGACCGGCGCCTACTTCGGGGCGGACGTGACGCTGCTCGTCGAGCGGCTCCTGGGTGAGCAGCTCCCGGACGGGGGCTGGAACTGCGAGGTCGAGAACGGCGCCACCGTCTCCTCGTTCGGGACGACCATCAACGTCCTCGAGGGCCTGCTCGAGCACGAGCGGGCCATCGGCGGCTCGGCCAGGGTGGAGGAGGCCCGCCGGCGCGGCGAGGCGTACATGCTGGAGCGCCGGCTGTTCCGCCGAAAGTCGACCGGCGAGGTGATCGACCCGAGCTGGCTCCAGTTCTCGTTCCCGACCTGGTGGCACTACGACGTCCTGCGTGGGCTCGACTACCTCCGCGACGCCGGGGTCAAGCCCGACGAGCGCATTGCCGAGGCGATCGGCGTCGTCGAGGGCAACCGCGATTCGGACGGTCGCTGGCCGCTCCAGAAGGTCCACGAGGGCGAGGCCCCCTTCCCGATGGAAGATGGCGAGGGCCAGCCGAGCCGCTGGAACACGCTCCGCGCGCTCCGCGTGCTCGACTGGTTCACCCAGGGCCAGTAGGCAGCCCGGGGCCTAGCTCACGCCTTCTTCACGAGCGCGCCGATCGTTGCCTCGTCGGCGGCGGTCAGCTTCGTCAGCGCGAAGGACGTCGGCCACATGGCGCCGTCGTCCAGGTGAGCCTCGTCCTCAAAGCCGAACGTCGCGTATCGCGACTCGAACTTCGCCGCGGCCTTGAAGAAGCACACGACCTTGCCGTCTCTGGCGTAGGCGGGCATGCCGTACCAGGTCTTCGGCGTGAGCTCCGGCGCGACGGCTGTGATGAGGGCATGGAGCCGCTCGGCGATGACCCGATCGGATGCGGGCATCTCGGCAATCTTCGACAGGAGGTCGCGCTCGCCTTCCTCCCGGGCACCGCGGGACTTGGACTCCGCCTTCAACTCCTTGGCGCGCTCCCGCATGGCGGCCTTCTCGTCGGCCGTGAATCCCTTGTTCGCCGTGGCGGACTTCTTCGTGTCGGTCATTGCTGGTTTCCTCTCTGCGAGAACTGGTGGGTTGGTCGTGAGGTGGTCAGGCGGCGAGCCCCTTCAGCAGCTTGTCGAGCCGCACCCAGCCGCCGATGGCGCCCTTCTCGGCTCCGTAGGCGACGGTCTGGTCGCGCTCTTCCGTGGTCGCGAACCGCGAGGTGATCGCCAGCCGCGTCCCGTCGCCGAGCGGCTCGAACTCGATCGTCTGCGTGTGCCGGCCTCCGAACGGGCCCTCCATCCCGAAGGTCTGGACGATGCGCGTCGGCGGGCTGACCTCGAGGAAGTCACCGGTGATGGCGAACTCCTGGCCCTCGTCCCCCTTCGACACGAACCGCCAACTGCCGCCTTCGCGGACGTCCATGTGGGCGACGGTCGTGTCGTTACCCCACCACTGCGGGATCAGCGCCGGATCCGTGTAGGCGGCCCAGACGCGTTCGATGGGATGGTCGAAGACGCGCTCGACGCGGAACTCGAGATCGCTCGGCTTCGTGAGAATGACGGCGTGGGGGCTCTTCTGGTCGACGGTCACTACCGATCTCCTTTCGTGCGGTCGAGGAGCTCCCCGAACCGATCCAGTTGTGCGTTCACCATCTGCCGATAGATCTCGACCCACTCGCGGACGTCGTCGAGCCGCCGCGGCCCCAGCCGGCAGTGGCGCGTCCGACCGACCTTCAGGGTCGCGACGAGCTGCGCCTCCTCCAGCACCCGGATGTGCTTCTTCATGCCGGTCAGCGACATGCCGAACGGCTCGGCAAGCTCGCTGATCGTCGCACTGCCGCGCCCAAGACGCTCGAGGACGACCCGACGGGTCGGGTCGGCGATGGCGGCCAGGGTTCGATCGACCGGTTGATAGTGAACCATGAGGTTCAGTATCGGCGCTTGACGGTCGACTTGTCAAGGGCACACGCGGGGACGAACGGCGACCGTGCCGGTTGGCGCTCGATCAGCGGGAGTGGAGCTCGAAGACCGCTCGACCCTCAGCCGCCTTGACCGGATCGTCGAGATCGGTCCCGTCCACAGTCCGGATGAACCACACACCGAACCGCATGTCTCGGGCGACGGGACCAAGGACGTCGCGGAAGAACTCGACTCGCTGCGTCGGGTCGAGCTCGGTCGCGGCCACGTCCTCGTTCCGCCCGCGAACGGTGATGGTCGCGCGGCCGGCGACGCGCAGGTTGCGGACCCAGTGAACGTCGCCCCAGGGGGACCAGATCCAGCGCCGGCCGGAGGCGTCGATGATCGCGATCGGCGTGGTGCGAGGCAGGCCGCTCTTCCGGCCGCAGATCGTTATGAGTCCGTTGAAGCCGAGCGGAACGCCAGTGGCCAGCACACGCCTCGCAACCGGGTTGAAGACGGTGACCCACCATGGAGCGCCGGCGGTGTTTCCGATTTGCTGACTCATGCGCGTTGCTCCTTCTTGCGTCGTTGTGTTCCGGGTCCCACATCGATGACCCGCAAGAAGGTCCGAACGTGACCGCGGCCGACGTAGCGAAACCGTCAGCCGGCGACCACGGTGAGGTCCAGCTGCCCGAGCCGATCCGGGTCCGCAAGCACGTCGATCGCGACGATTCGCCCGCCCTTGACGGTCAGGGCCACGACCGAAAATGGACTCCCATCGGGCGCCCAGGCGACGCCTCCGGGGATCCCGTTCACGAGGACCCGCGTCGCCGTCTCCGCGAACCGCCGGAAGGCCATCGCCTGCGCGGCGACGGTTTGCGCGCCGCGCACCAGCGACATCAGATCGGGACGCGCCAACCCGCCGTCGGAGCGCAGCACGACATCCGGGTCGAGGACGGCGATGAGGCGCTCGAAATCACCGTCCCGCGCCGCCGCCAGGAAGGCGTCGACGACGACCCATTGGCCATCGAGATCGACATCAGGCACGGGCGCCCCACGAACGCGGCGCCGGGCTCGGCTCGCGAGCTGCCTCGTCGCCGTCGGCGTTCGACCGACGATCGGTGCGATCTCGTCGAACGGCACGGCGAAGACATCGTGCATCACGAAGGCGACCCGCTCGGCGGGCGCCAGCGAGTCCAGGACGACGAGCAGGGCGAGCCCGACGGAATCGCCCAGCAACGCCTCCTGCTCGGGATCGAGTCCATCCGTGGGGCTCACGATGGGATCCGGGAGGTGGGTCTCCAGGGACGACTCCCGGCGCGTCGCGCGCGATCGCAACATGTTGAGGCAGACCCGGCCGACGACCGTCGTCAGCCACGCCTGCAGGTTCTCGACATCGCTCGTGTCGGTGCGGCTCAGGCGGACCCAGGCTTCCTGGACCGCATCGTCTGCCTCGGTCAAGGATCCGAGCATCCGGAAGGCGATGCCGCGCAGGTGGGAGCGGTTTGCCTCGAAGCGCTCGGCGAGCCAGTTCTGGTCGTCCATGTGTCACGCAGTCTGCGGGTGGGCCCGATGATGGCTTGACCCGCGAGCCGGCGTTCATGTGACCGATCCCGCGCTCGCACGACACCGACGGGTCGCGGAGGGCGCAGAATCGGCACCGAAGCATGAAGCAGCCGACGCGACCTCCGTTCCTGCCGCCCCGCTGGATCATCCGGGCCGCATGGGCCGTTCATCGCGGGATCTACCGGATCAGCGGCGGCCGACGCGGCCTCCGACCGCCGACGCCGAAGACCTACGGCACGCTGCGCGTCCACACGATCGGCCGGCGAAGTGGCGCGGAGCGGGCGGCGATCCTTGGCTACTTCGAGGACGGTCCGAACCTGTTCACGCTCGCGATGAACGGTTGGGGCGAGCCGGAGCCAGCCTGGTGGCTGAACCTGCAGGCCCATCCGGACGCCACGATCGACCTGTCGGATGAGACGACGCGGCCGATCCGGGCACGAGCCGCCACCGGTGACGAACGCGAGCGGCTCTGGGGTGAGATGCAACGCCGGGAGCCAAATCTCGAGGGCTACGCCGCACGTCGGCCGCGCGAGACCGCGGTGGTGGTGTTCGAGCCTCGCGTGGAGTCCTGACCCCCGGGCATGCCGTGCTGATCATCGTGCCGCCCTCGGAGACGAAACGGCCGCCCCCGGATCACGGCCGT
>DASUPH010000074.1:0-3090 GCA_036276275.1 Candidatus Limnocylindrales bacterium | reverse complement strand
GGGAGGAGCGCTTGATCAGTCAGCCGGGCGAAACCCTGGACCTGCGGACAGCGACGCAGGTCGACGCGGTCGTGGACGTCGTCCTTGGCGTACTCGGTGACGACGTCGTCGCGGCGTACCTGTACGGCTCCGCCGTCCTGGGTGGTCTCCCACCCTCGAGCGACCTCGACGTGTTCGTGGTCACGCGCCGGCCGACCACACCCGCCGACAAGCGCGCCCTCGGCGCCGGCCTGCTGCCGATCTCCGGTTCGCACGCGACCGCCGGCCCCGCCCGCTCGATCGAGCTCACGAACGTCGTCCAGGCGGACATTCGGCCGTGGCGCTACCCGCCGCTCCTCGACTTCCAGTACGGCGACTGGCTGCGATCGGAGTTCGAGCGCGGCGACATCCCGCCGACGCCGAGGCCGAACCCGGACCTTGCCGTCCTGGTCACGATCGTCCTTGGGACCGGCCGCCCCTTGCTCGGACCGGCGGCTGCGGAGGTGTTCGATCCCGTTCCGGCCTCCGACCTCCAGCGCGCGTCGCTCGATGTGATCCCGGGCCTCCTCGTCGACCTCGACTTGGATACGCGGAACGTCATCCTGACCCTCGCCCGCGTCTGGCTGACCGTGGCGACCGGCGAGATCCGGTCAAAGGACGCCGCGGCCGACTGGGCGATGGCGCGGCTGCCCGAGGAGCATCGAGCGGTCCTCCGTCGCGCCCGCGCGATCTACCTCGGCGAGGAGCCCGAGCGCTGGGACGACCTGCTGCCGCGCGTCCGACCTCACGCGGACCATGTCGTTCGCGCCATCGAGGGCGCTGCCGCGGGGGAGGGGAGCCGGTGACCAGCGACGGCGCGTCGCCGAAGGACCTGCAACGCGATCTCGGCGAGCTGGCCGATGCCACGGACTTCTCCGGCGTCGTCTCCGTCGTGCGCGGCAGGCGCCGCATCGTGGAGCTGGCGCGCGGGTTCGCCGATCGGGCCAACGGTCGACCGAACACGATCGACACGAGGTTCGGCATCGCCAGCACCACCAAGGGGCTCACCGCGCTCACGGTCGCGTCCCTGATCGAATCCGACGAGCTCCGGGGCGAGACGACGCTTCGGAGCCTCCTCGGCGACGCCCTCCCGATGGTCGACCCCGGCGTCACCATCGAACAGCTGTTGGGTCACACCTCGGGCGTCGGCGACTACCTCGACGAGAATACGTTCGAGGGCGACATCGACGACTACGTGATGCCTCTCCCGGTTCACCGGCTCGCCGCCCCGGGGGACTACCTCCCGATCCTGGACGGCTTCCCCCACAAGACCCCGCCGGGGACCACCTTCGCCTACAACAACGGCGGGTACGTGATGCTGTCGATCGCGGTCGAGATCGCGAGCGGCCGAAGCTTCTACGACCTCGTCCGGGAACGGGTGCTCGAGCCTGCGGGAATGGTCGACACCGAGTTCTGCCGGTCGGACCGACTGCCGGCTGGCGCGGCGATCGGCTACCTAGCCGACGGCCGCTCGAACGTGCTGCATCTCCCGGTTCGCGGCGCGGGCGACGGCGGCGCCTACTCGACGCTGCACGATCTCGAGATTCTCTGGCAGTCGCTCTTCGCCGGGCGGATCCTGCCGATTCCGATCGTCGAGCGGCTCGTCGAGCCGCGCAGCAACGATCCGAGCGAGGGCCGACGCTACGGCCTCGGGTTCTGGCTTCGACCGGACCGCCCGACGCCGATGCTGGAGGGGATGGACGCCGGTGTGTCCTGTCGCACGGTGTACGACCGGCCATCCGGATTGACGTACACGGTCATCTCGAACACGTCGTCCGGAGCGTGGCCGCTGGTCAGGGATCTCGACGAGCGGCTGCCGGGCCTCGCCTGAGGCCGCCGTCCGCGGTGGAGGAGAGTGGATCCGGGCCCGGGACCGCGCGCGACTGGCGCGTCGCCAGCGTCGAGCCGAGGATCACGAGGACGAAGCCGATCCCCATCGCGACCGTGAACGTCTCCCGGAGGACGAGCACGCCGAGCACGGCGGCCACCGCCGGGTTGACGTACGCGATGACGGTGGCGCGAACGGGGCCGATCTCGTCGATGAGAGCGGCGAACAGGAGAAACGCGGCGGCGGTGCAGACCGTTGCGAGGATCAGGACCGCGATGATCACGTTCGGCGAGGGCACGGCCGTGGGCCACTGGACCGCCGCGATCGGAACGTAGACGACGGCACAGAGCGCCAGTGAGAGGGCCATCACCCCGACCGACGGCAGCCCGGCCAGGCGACGGGACAGGATCGCGGGCCCGATCGCATATCCGACGACGACGATCGCGACCTGGATCAGGGCCGTCGGATTCGTCGTCGCGTAGTCGCCCCCGACGATGGCCGAGACTCCGATCAAGCCGATCAGCAACCCGAGCAGGCCGGTCCGGCCGATCCGGTCCGCGCTGCCCGTGGCGAGCGCGAGCGCGGTGCCCACGAGGGGGACGCCGGCGACCAGCAGGCCGGTGAGCGAGCTCGAGAGATGCTGCTCGGCAGACCCGAGGGCGACCCACGGAAGGGCGATCTCGACGACGGCAAAGGCGACGACCCAGCGCCAGCGCGCGAGCACCGCCCGCAGGTCGACCCGCAGCAGGGCGATCGGCAGCAGGATCGCCGCACCGAGCCCCGTCCGGGCCAGCACGAGCGTCGCCGGCGAGATCTCGGCGACCGCGACCCGGATGAGCAGGTAGGGGATGCCCCAGATGACCGACAGCAGGCCGAACAGAATGAGCCCGCGTCGCGTCACCCGGGCAGGCTCCGGAACGACGTCATGCCGTCGATCTTCTCAGACTCGACTGGATCGGCGCCGCCGCGAGCCGGATGGACCGAGGTGGCCGGCGTCGCGGGGAGCGGGTACCCTCGATCCATGACCACCGAAACGCTTGACGCGCCGCTCCTCGATCACACCGACCCGTCTCTCGCGCGACCCGTTCCGCGGGCCCTCGGCGGGGCCCGGGCGGACGTGATCGCCGCGACCCAAGACCTGCTGGCCATCCCCGAAGCGGCGCTCACGCGCCCGTGGGCATGGATCGGTGGCAGCGAGCAGGAGGTCCGCTACGGTGCCTATCGAGCGGCGGAGGCGCGGGAGC
>DASUPH010000073.1:0-15151 GCA_036276275.1 Candidatus Limnocylindrales bacterium | reverse complement strand
GAGCGAGGGCTACAACAAGACCTACGGCATCGTCCACCCGATGGAGCAATGGGCCTCGAACCGCCCGATCCGGCTGTCGCCGGCGTACGACCGCCACGTCGAGCTCGGTGCCGAGTTCTTCGAGGCGGCCGGCTGGGAGCGACCGTTCTGGTACGGCACGAACGAGGCGCTCCTCGGCGAGTACGGCGAGCGGGTGATGCCTCGCAAGGCCGAGTGGGAATCCCGTTGGTGGTCGCCGATCATCAACGCCGAGCACCTCGCGATGCGCGACCGGGCGGGCCTGGTCGATCTCTCGGCCTTCGCGATCTTCGACGTGACCGGTCCGGGCGCCTGCGCCTGTCTGGAGCGCCTGGCGGTCAACAAGGTCGACGTTGCGCCGGGCCGCACGGTGTACACGCCGCTCCTCAACAAGGCCGGCGGGATCCTGGCGGACCTGACGATCATGCGGCTCGCCCACGACCGGTTCCGGGTCGTCACGGGCGGCGGCATGGGGATGCGCGACAAGAAGCTGTTCACCGACGAGCTCCCGGACGACGGTTCGGCCCAGCTCCACGACGCGACGAACCAGTGGACGACGATCGGGCTGTGGGGCCCCCGCGCTCGCGACGTCCTCGAGGCCGTGACCTCGGCGGATGTCAGCCACAAGGGCTTCCCATTCCTCACCACCAAGACCGTCGAGATCGACGGGGTTCGAACGTTGGCGTCGCGAATCAGCTATGTCGGCGAGCTGGGTTGGGAAATCTACGTCCCGATCGAGGAGGGCCTGCGCGTCTGGGACGCGCTGTGGGAAGCGGGCCAGCCGCACCGGATCGCGCCGGTCGGCATCGGGACGTATGCGGTCACGGCCCGCCTCGAGAAGGGCTACCGGGCCCACGGCGCGGAGCTCGAGCTCGATTTCGATCTGGTCGAGGCGGGCATGGCGCGGCCCACCGTCAAGGACGCCGACTTCATCGGCAAGGAGGCCTATCTCCGGAAGCGCTCCGAGGCGCCGGTGGCGATCCTCTGCACGCTGACGGTCGACGACCCGACGTCGGCCACTGGGGTCAAGCGCTACATGCTGGGCCGGGAGCCGATCCTGACCCCGGACGGGAAGCGGATCGTGGACGCGAAGGGGCGCGGCTCGTACGTGACGAGCGCCGGCTCCGGGCCGTCGATCGGGAAGCACCTGTTGATGGCCTACCTCCCGCCGGAGCACGCGACGGAGGGCACGAAGCTCGCCGTCGAGTACTTCGGCGAGCGCTACCCGGTGACCGTGGCCGTCGCCGGCAGCACGCCCCTGTTCGATCCCGACAACGACCGCATCCGATCCTGACGCGGCGATGAACATCCTGGTCTGCGTCAAGCGCGTCCCCGCGACCGGCGGCCGGATCGTCCTGACCCCCGACGGGTCGGACATCGACGTCCGCTTCCTGGGCTTCACGGTCAGCCCCCACGAGGAGTGCGCCGTGGAGGAGGCGGTCCGGATCGTCGAGGCACACGGCGGCTCGAGCTCGGTCCTGACCCTCGGCCCCGTCGCCGCCGAGGAGCAGCTCCGCGACGCGATGGCGATCGGCATCGATCGGGCGGTCCTCCTCGAGACGGACGGGCACGACTGGGACCCGGTCGCGACCGCCGAGGCGATCGTCGAGGCGATCCGGGCCCAGGAGGCAGCAGGCGATCCGTTCGACCTGATCCTGTTCGGCAACGAGTCGGCGGACAGCGGCGGCTTCCAGGTCGGGATCCGGGTGGCCTTCGCCCTGCATCGGCCGTGCGTCACGGGCGTGAAGGCGCTCCGCATCGGCGACGCCGGCACCCGCACCGCCACCGCCCGGCGCGAGGCGCCCGGCGGCGGCTGGGAGTCGTTCGAGGTGACGCTGCCGGCGGTCATCTCGGTCAAGGAAGGGATCAACCTGCCGCGCTACCCGTCGGTGCCCGGCCGGCTGCGGGCGAAGAAGAAGGACATCGAACGATCGACGCCGGCCGAGCGCCCGGGCGGTCTGGAGAAGATCGTCCTTCGCCTGCCACAGCGCGAGGCGACCGTGGCCGAGGTCCTGGGCCAGGGCGCCGATGCCGCCCCTGCGGTCGTCGATCTCCTGGCCCGGATCGGTGTCCTGGGCCGATGAGCGGTCCGATCCTCGCCCTCATCAGCCTGGCCGGCGGCGTCCCGGACCGCGGGTCGCTCGAGGCGTTGAGCGTGGCTCGCGGGCTGGCCGTCGCAGGCGACGCGGCGCTCGAAGCGGTGCTCGTCGCCGACGCGCCCGCGGCGAGGGCGGCCGTCGGATCCCTCGCCGGGTCGGGCGTGACGACCGCGATCGCCATCGAGCACGAGACCCTCACCACCGATCATCCCGACGGCTGGGCGGCCGCGATCGCCCAGCTGGTCGAGCGACGCGCACCGGACGCGGTCGTCGGCGTCGGCACAGAGCGCGGCAACGACCTGATGGCCAGGGTGGGCGCCCGGCTGAGCTGGCCGATGGCCGCGAACTGCCTGACGGTGGAACCGGGCGAGCGGTGGCGGCTGACGCGTCAGCGATGGGCCGGCAGCATGATCGAGGAATGCTGGCTGGACGCGCCGGTCCGGCTGCTGACGGTGGCCCCGAACACCGTCGCGATTCCCGCGCCCGATGGCAGCGCCGTCCCGGCCGTGGAGCCCGTCAGCGTGACGCTCGTCGACGCCGACCTCGCCGTCCACGTGACGAGCCGCGAGGCATCCGAGCGGGGCGGGATCTCGCTCGGCGACGCCAAGGTCGTCGTCGGCGGCGGCCGTGGCGTCGGCAGCGGCGAGGGCTTCTCGGATCTCGAGGAGCTCGCCGGGCTGCTCGGCGGCGCCGTCGGCGGCTCCCGCGTCGTGACCAGCGCCGGCTGGCGTCCCCACGCCGACCAGATCGGCCAGACCGGGCTGCGGATCGCGCCGGACATCTACATCGCCTGCGGGATCAGCGGCGCGATCCAGCACATCGTCGGCTGCAAGGCCGCCAAGCACATCCTCGCGATCAACACCGACGCGGAGGCGCCGATCATGGGCGTCGCCGACTACGCGGTGATCGGCGACCTCCACACCGTCGTGCCGGCGATCTCGGCCGAGATCCGCCGTCGGGCCGCGGTGCGCGCCTGAGCGGTCCGCGGCTGACCGCCCGCCGCACAGGGCGGCGGATGGCGGGCCCATCGCGTCGCGCGTCGGGCGTTGGGCGACCGAACGGACCAAGGAGCGACTGAGGATCGCCGCTCAGGCCGGGTATCGGGCGCCGGGAGCCCGAAAGCACGAGGGGGCAGGCCATCCGCCGACGCTTCGGTCGCGAGGCGCCCGACCGGCGCGAGCGAACCGCCCGACGGTCCGCTCGGTTACGCGTCGCGCTTGCTAGCATCGCGGCCATGACCGATCGGCATTGGGACTACGTGATCGTCGGTGGGGGAAGCGCCGGCAGCGCGCTCGCCAACCGGCTGTCCGCCGACCCATCGACGCGGGTGCTCGTCCTGGAGGCGGGCCGGCCGGACTGGCGGGTCGACGCGTTCATCCACATGCCGGCGGCCCTGACCTTCCCGATCGGCAGCCGGTTCTACGACTGGAAATACGAGTCGGAGCCGGAGCCGTTCATGAACGGCCGGCGCGTCTACCACGCTCGAGGCAAGGTCCTCGGCGGCAGTTCGAGCATCAACGGGATGATCTTCCAGCGCGGCAACCCCCTCGACTACGAGCGCTGGGCGGCCGATCCGGGGATGGAGACCTGGGATTACGCCCACTGCCTGCCGTACTTCAAGCGGATGGAAGACTGCACGGCCGCCGCGGCCGACGATCCGTGGCGGGGCCACGGCGGTCCGCTCGGCCTCGAGCGCGGGCCGGCCACGAGCCCGCTCTTCGAGGCCTGGTTCGCCGCCGCCCAGGAGGCGGGCTACGAGCTGACGACGGACGTCAACGGTTACCGCCAGGAGGGATTCGCGCCGTTCGATCGGAACATCCGGCGCGGCCGCCGGATCAGCGCCGCCCGCGCCTACCTCCACCCGGTGATGGGCCGCCGGAACCTGAAGATCCGGACCCGGACCCTCGTGACCCGGATCAACTTCGAAGGCCGCCGCGCGGTCGGGGTCGAGATCGAGCGCCAGGGCGGCGGGACCGAAACGATCCGGGCCGGCGAGGTGATCCTGGCCGGCGGCGCGTTCAATACGCCGCAGCTCCTCCAGCTGTCGGGCGTGGGCAGTGCCGCGGAGCTCGGCGGGCTCGGGATCCCGGTCGTGGCCGACCTGTCCGGGGTGGGCGAGCATCTCCAGGACCACCTCGAGGTCTACATCCAGTACGGCTCGAAGCAGCCCGTGTCGATGCAGCCGTACGCGCTCGAGAAGTGGCGCAGGCCGTGGATCGGGTTCCAGTGGCTGTTCTTCCGGAGCGGACCGGGTGCCACGAACCATTTCGAGGGCGGCGGCTTCGTCCGCTCCAACGACGACGTCCTCTACCCGAACCTGATGTTCCACTTCCTGCCGCTGGCGATCCGATATGACGGCAGCGCCGGCGCCGAGGGCCACGGCTACCAGGTCCACGTCGGGCCGATGTACTCCGATGCCCGGGGGAGCGTGAAGATCGTCTCGACCGATCCGCGAGTCCACCCCGCGCTCCGGTTCAACTACCTCTCGACCGACCAGGACCGGCGGGAGTGGGTCGAGGCCGTTCGCGTCGCCCGGCGGATCCTGACCCAGCCGGCATTCGAGCCGTACTCGACCGGAGAGCTGTCCCCCGGGTCGCGGGTCGAGACGGACGAGGAGATCCTCGACTGGGTCGCCCGCGATGCAGAGACGGCGCTGCACCCCTCCTGCACGGCCCGGATGGGCGTTGACGGCGCGTCCGTCGTCGATCCGCTCACGATGCGGGTCCACGGCGTCGACGGGTTGCGGGCCGTCGACGCGAGCGTCATGCCGTACGTCACGAACGGCAACATCTACGCCCCGGTGATGATGCTGGCCGAGAAGGCCGCCGACCTGATCGCCGGCAACACTCCGCTCGCTCCCGAGCCGCTCGAGTTCTTCCGGCGCGATCGGCCCGACCGTACGACTACGGCGCGAGTCGCTGCCAATCGACCACGATCGCGTCGTCGATGAAGAACGTTCGCGCCGGCTCGATCCCGTCCGGATCGGCGAACTGTCGCGGCTGTGGGCGGCCGACCAGGTCGCGACCATTGACGACGATGACACGTCCATCGGGCGACCAGACCGCAGGCCAAACGTCCGACTCCAGGCCCGGGATCTCGTGAAACGGATGCTCGACCGAGGTGTCGGAGATGATCGTCCGGTCGAGCTCGACGACCTGGACTCGGACAATCTGGGTCCAGCTGACGCTGACCGCGATCCGCCGCCCGTCGGGCGACATCGTCGGGCAGTGGGGACTGACGTAGAACCGGAGGATCTGCTGTTCGCTCGCGCCGTCGACGTCGACGGTCGAAACGCTGTTGCCCGTTTCGAAGACGATCGTCCGGGCATTCGGCGACCAGGTGAGGCCGCACGTCGTCACGACGCCGCCACCCGCAACCGTCAATCGGCGCAATCCGGTTCCGTCCGGTCGCGCGACGTATAGCGCCTGCTGGTCGAACGCGGTGCCCGCGCGAAAGACGATCAGCGACCCGTCGGGGGACCAGCTCGGGGCAACCGCCTCGATCGCCGGGTCGGTGATCGGGACGGGGACCGCCCCAGCGGCGACGTCGACCACATCGACCTGGATCGTGTCCGTCGACTGGACGCCGAACGCGATCCGTCGACCGTCCGGCGCCCACGAGAACGTCGGGACCGCGCCGGCCGGCAGCGGGATCCGGACGACCTCGTCGAGGTTCCGGTCGGCGATGACGAGGAATGGCCTCTCGGCGGTGCCGTCCCCGTGGGCCAGGCGCGTACCGTCGCGCGACCAGACGCCGGTTCCCATGAGCTGGCCGGTCGGGATCCGTCGCTCGATCGATCCCGACAAATCGACGATCAGGAGCTCGCCGTGGCGAGCCGCGACCAGGGGCCCGTACTCGCGCAAGGGCGGCAGATGCGAGCCGACCGTGAGGGCCAGGGTGAGCGCCAGGAGCAGCAGGACGAGGACGGCCGCGACGGCGAGCGTTCGGATCACGACCTGAGGCGGACGCAGCGCCGCGACCGGACCGCCCGGCCGCCACCAGGCGGGGCGCCGGCTGGTAACGGCCGTCGTCTCCAGGACGCGGTCGAGCAGGTCGGCCGGCTCGCGATCCGGCGCGACGTCCTCGAGCCAGTCGACGAGGACGCCGTCGAAGTCGATCCGGGCGTCAGTGCGATCGGTCATGCCCGACTCCCTTCGACGACCGAGCCGAGCCGAGCGTCGGCGTCGAGCGCCGCGCGTAGCGTGGCCGTCGCTCGGTGGATCCGCGATTTGGCCGTCCCGAGCGGGATCCCGACGATCTCGGCGACCTCCGGAACGGAGTAGCCACGGTAGTAGTGGAGGATCACGACCGCTCGCTGCTCCGCGTCGAGCCGCCGGAACCCGCGCTCGAGCTGGTCACGGTCGGCCAGCGCGAGGCCCGGATCCGCGGCATGGCGAGACGAGTCGGCGACGTCGATCTCGACGACCTCGTGGCGGTTGGATCGTCGGAGCTGTCCCCGGCAGGCGTTGATGAGGAGCCGGTAGAGCCACGCATCGAACCGGTCAGGGTCGCGGAGGCTTGATAGATACCGCCAGGCATTGACGAGCGCCTCCTGGGTCGCGTCCTCGGCGCCGGCATCCTCGCGGACGATCAGGCGTGCCGTGGCATACATCGACCGGATCGCCCGTCCGGCCAGCAGGCCGAATGCGTCGTGGTCGCCTGCCATCGCACGCTCGATCGTTTCCCGCTCCACGTCACCCCTTCCCGCCCTCGGTGCCCTGGGTCGCCCGAAGGATATGAGTGGGCCCTTCGGCGAATCGTTCCCGATTCGTCTTCCAGGGCGATTCGGGAACGCTTCCGACGCCGGCCGACTCATGGGGTTGGAGCCGGACCACTGCCGGACGTCATCTCACGGAGGCCCGACCGATGCCGACCATGCCGAGCGGCGGACAGCGCCTTCTCGAGTCGCCGGCCGATGAGGCGATCCTCATCGACCTCACGCCACCCGAGACAGAGCATGTTCATCCCGCCCGTTCCAGGTGGACGGCGTTGTTCATTGCCGTGTTCACGGGCCTGACCTGTCTGGGCCTTACCGCTTCTACGGTGGTGCCGCGGTTGATCGATCGGGCGGCAGATCGCGGCGATCAGCCCTCACGTGTCGTGCAAGCCGTCTCGACCACGACCGGCTCCACACCCGCAATACCGCCAAACGGTCGGTCGTCGATCGTGGAGGCGAAGCCGGTCGTGGCGACCGCTCGTGTCGCGACCTCTCATGGAGCGCCGGTCGTGATCCGCGTCACGGGCGCGGCTGCCGCCGCTGTCGGAACGGTCGAGGTGACGCTCCGCCTGCGTGGCCGCGCCGTTGCCACCGAGATCGACGTCCTTGACACCAACGCCACGTTTCCCGGCACGATTGGCGCGGTTCAGGTCGGCATCGTTTCCTGGACAGTCGACTTGCTCGTGCCCGGCGACGCCACGCCGGGCGGCGGCGATGACCGCGCGATCGTGGAGATCAGTTGGGGTTCGTCGGGGGCGGCCCCGGCGGGATCCGATGTCCTCGTCGTCTCGCTCGGCGACGGGCGCGCCCACGTCTGACCCGACGCGCGCCGCCCCGCCGTTCGCCTTCAGCCCGCCGCCTGACGGAGCGTCCGGGCGATCCGGACCGCGGTCGTCGCGACGTGCAGCCCGACGCCCGCCTCGCGACCAGGCGGCGGAAACCGGTAGGACGGCCCGTGGACATGGACCGCGGCAACGACCTCTCCGCTGGCGTCGGCGATCCCGGCCGCGACCGACGAGATCCCCTCGGCGAACTCGTCGTGGACCCAGGCGTAGCCCCCGAGGGCGACGGCCCGAAGTCGCTCGCGCAGGACCTCGGGATCGGTGATCGTTCGTGACGTCAGCGGGGCGAGCGGCTCGTCCAGGTAGCGCTCGACCGTCGCCGCGGAGCGATGGGCCAGGAACACCTGGCCCGAGGAGACCGCATGCATCGGGACGCGGGAGCCGGTCCAGTCGCGGATCGCGACCGGGTTCGCCGTGTCGACCTGATCGACGTAGTGGACCTCCCGGCCATCGGGGATCGAGAGGCCCGCCGCCTCGCCGAGCGACGCGGCCAACTCCACGAGATGGGGTCGGGCGACGGCGACGAGGCTCCGCGTCGCGACGAGCCCGGTCGCGAGTGCCTCGATCCGCGGCCCCAGGCGGTAGCGCGTCTCGCCCGGCACCTGCTCGACGGCGCCCTCGCGGGCGAGCGATGCCAGCATCCGGGCGGCCGTCGACTTCGGCAGCTCGGCCCGATCGGCCACGTCGGTCACGCCGATGGGGCCTTCCGTCAACGCCGCGAGGACGGCGAAGGCCCGTTCGATGGACTGGACTCTGGACACGCGCTCCCTCGTGGGCTAGATTCTCGACCTTCGTTCCATCATACGGCACCGTTCCACGATGTGGAACCCCCCCCGTTTCGTCAGGAGCAGGCACGTGGCGGACTACGAGGAGATCGATCTCTCCGCCCTGAACGACGACGAGCTCGTCGAGCAGATGCACAACGATCTGTACGACGGGATGAAAGCCGAGATCGTGGAGGGCACGAACCTCCTGCTCGGTCGCGGCTTCAGCGCGACGAAGGTCCTCGACGACGCGCTCGTCGCGGGGATGAAGATCGTCGGCATCGACTTCCGCGACGGCATCCTGTTCGTTCCCGAGGTCCTCCTCGCTGCGAACGCGATGAAGGCCGGGATGGAGATCCTCCGACCGCTGCTCGCCGAGACCGGCGCCGAGCCGGTCGGCAAGGTCGTCATCGGGACGGTCAAGGGCGACATCCACGACATCGGCAAGAACCTGGTCGGGATGATGCTCGAAGGGGCCGGCTTCGAGGTCGTCGACCTCGGGATCAACACCGATGCCGACAAATTCATCGCGGCCCTCGAGTTGCACAAGCCCGACATCCTCGGGATGAGCGCCCTGCTGACGACGACGATGCCGTACATGAAGGTCGTCATCCAGACCCTGAAGGATCGCGGGATGCGCGACGACTACATCGTCCTCGTCGGCGGCGCGCCGCTGAACGAGGAGTTCGGGTTGGCCGTTGGCGCCGACGCGTACTGCCGCGATGCCGGCGTGGCCGCGGAGACGGCCCGCCGCCTGATCGACGAGCGCCGTGCCGCGGCCTGAGTTCGCCGCGGCTCCGCGTGCCCTCGTCATCGGCTGCGGCGCGCTCGCCCGCGAGCTGGTCGAGGTCACCGCGACCATCCCCGGCGTCGACGTGGCCTGCCTGTCGCCGGACCTCCACAACCGGCCCGACGGCATCCCCGGCGCCGTGCGGGCCCGGATCCACGAAGCCCGTCGCGAAGGCTACGAACGGATCTTCATCGCCTACGCCGACTGCGGCACGGGCGGCCTCCTCGAGCCGGTGCTGGCCGCCGAAGGGGTCGAGCGGCTGCCCGGTGCCCACTGCTACGAGTTCTTCGCCGGCTCGCCGACGTTCGCGGCGATGGCCGCCGACGAGCCGGGCACGTTCTGGCTGACCGACTTCCTCGCCCGCAACTTCGAGCGGCTCGTGATCCGCGGCCTCGGGATCGACCGCCACCCGGAGCTCGAGGCGGTCTATTTCGCGAACTACCGGCGCGTCGTGTACCTCTCCCAGACCGACGACCCCGACCTGCTCGTGATGGCCCGTCGAGCGGCCGAACGCCTCGGCCTCGCCTTCGAGCACCGGCCGACCGGCATCGCCGGCCTGGCCGCGCCGATCAACGCCTTTGCGTCGGGCCCCACGCGCCGGGCCGGAGGCCCGAACTGATGGGCAGCCTGACGGTGATCTGGTGGCGCGACATCCCGGCCCAGGTCCTCGCCCGCGACGGTCGTCGGGCCAGCAAGGTCGTCCTCCACCCGCGGTTCCAGGTCGCGATCGACAAGGCCGCCAGCCGGGCCGGCAAGCGGGCCTACGGCGAGTACATCGAGGAGTGGCACAAGATCGCGCGTGGCTGCGGTGACGATCTCGAGGCCGAGGTCAACGCCGAGGTCGAGCGGCTCGAGACGGAGTACGACAAGCGCCGCCTCGCGGAGCTGATCCAGACCGGCGGGGTCGCCGGCGGCTCGGCCCTGGCGCCGGCCAGCGACGAGACGCAGAACGGCGAGCGCAAGGGCGGGGCCGCGTCCGGCACGGCCACAAACGCCACCACGGCCTCCGCCGCCGCCGACGACGACCTGGCGACCCCCGAGGGTGCGTCGACATGACCCTGACCGTCATCGGCTCGGCGACCCGCGAGGTCGTGATCGGCGACGACCGACCGTTCGTGATCATCGGCGAACGGATCAACCCGACCGGTCGCAAGCTCCTCGCCGAGGAGATGAAGAACGGCGACTTCAGCCGGGTCGAGCGCGACACAATCGCCCAGGTCGAGGCCGGCGCCCACATGCTCGACGTCAACGCCGGAATCCCCCTCGCCGACGAGCCGGCGATCCTGGCCCGGACGATCCAGCTCGTCCAGTCGATCACCGACCTGCCGCTCTCGATCGACAGCTCGATCGTCGAGGCACTCGAGGCGGGTCTCGCGGTCTATCGGGGCAAGGCCCTCGTCAACAGCGTCACCGGCGAGGACGACAGGCTCGAGCGGGTCCTGCCGCTGGTCCGCAAGTACGGCGCGGCCGTCGTCGCGATCAGCAACGACGAGACCGGGATCAGCATGGACCCCGATGTCCGCTTCGCCGTCGCCAAGCGGATCGTCGAGCGGGCCGCCGACCATGGGATCCGCCGGGAGGATGTGATCGTCGACCCGCTGCTGATGCCGATCGGGGCCCTGCCCCAGGCCGGCCGCCAGGTCTGGCGGATCCTGGGCAGGCTCCGCGACGAGCTCCACGTCAATTCCACCTGTGGCGCGAGCAACGTCAGCTTCGGCCTGCCGAATCGCGAGGGGATCAACGGCTCGTTCCTCGCCATGGCCATCGCCAGCGGCCTCACGTCGGCGATCACGAACCCGATCGCGGAGGGCGTCCGGACCGCGGTCATGGCGGCCGACGTCCTTCAGGGCAACGACCAGGACGCCGCTCGCTGGATCCGTCAGTTCCGGGCCGTGCCGCCGGCGGGCGAAGCGGGCGGCCGGCGGGTCAACCGTCGCCGGGCCGGGCTCGAGCCGCCGCAGCGAATCGCCGGGACCGAGGCCGTCGCGGCGGCCGGCAGCTGACCGGCGCGGACACGGCAGTGACCGCCGATCCGCTCGTCATCTTCACCCCCTCCGGGCGGCGCGGCCGCTTCGAGACGGGCACCACCGTCCTCGACGCCGCCCGGCGCCTCGGCGTCGACATCGATTCGGTCTGCGGCGGGCGGGGGATCTGCGGCCGCTGCCAGGTCGAGCAGAGCATCGGCGAGTTCGCGAAGCACGGGATCACGTCGGCGCCGGACCACCTGACGCCGGTGGGTCCGATCGAGGTGGAGTACAGCCGGCTCAAGGGCCTCGCCGACGGGCGCCGGCTCGGCTGTGCGGCCCATCTCCGCGGCGACGTCGTGATCGACGTCCCGCCGGAGAGCCAGGTCTACCGCCAGGTCGTCCGCAAGGACCTCGACGTCCGCGACTTCCATCTCGACCCGGTCGTGCGTCTCCACTACGTCGAGGTGGAGCCGCCCCAGCTCGCCTCGCCGTCCGGCGATCTCTTCCGCCTCCAGGAGGCCCTCGCGAAGGAGTGGGGCCTCCAGGATCTCGAGACCGACCTCCAGGTGATCCGCGCCCTCCAGCCGGCCCTGGAGAGCGGGAAGTGGGCGGTCACGATCGCCGTCCACGAGGGCCGGACGATCATCGGCGTCTGGCCGGGTCTCCACGAGACCGCGTACGGCGTGGCGATCGACGTCGGCTCCACGACGATCGCCGGCCACCTCGCGAACATCGGCGACGGAGCGGTCCTCGCCAGCGCCGGGGTGATGAACCCCCAGATCCGCTTCGGCGAGGACCTGATGAGCCGGGTCAGCTACGCGATGATGAACGATGGCGGGGCGGCCGAGATGACGAAGGCCGTCCGGACCGCCCTCAACGGGCTCCTCGCCCAGCTCGCCAACAAGGCCGGGATCAAGCGCGACGCGATCCTCGAGCTGGCGCTCGTCGGCAACCCGATCATGCATCACCTCGTCCTCGGCATCGATCCGGTCCCCCTCGGCTCGGCACCCTTTGCCCTCGCGACCGACCGGGCTGTCACGGTCCGTGCCGGCGAGATCGACCTCCAGGCCCATCCGGGCGCCCGCGTCTACGTCCTGCCCTGCATCGCCGGCCACGTCGGCGCCGACACGGCCGGCGTGATCCTCGCCGAGGCTCCCCACGAATCCGAGGCGGTCGAGCTGGTCGTCGATGTCGGGACGAACGCGGAGATCGTCCTCGGCAATCGCACCTTCCTCCTCGCCGCCTCCTCGCCGACCGGGCCCGCCTTCGAGGGCGCCCAGATCTCGTCCGGTCAGCGGGCCGCGCCCGGCGCGATCGAGCGCGTCCGGATCGATCGGGCCACGCTCGAACCGCGCTTCCGGGTGATCGGCTCAGAGCTGTGGTCGGACGAGCCGGGCTTCGCCGAGGCGACCCTCGAGACCGGCATCACCGGGATCTGCGGCTCGGGCATCGTCGAGGCCATCGCGGAGCTGTTCCTCGCCGGGGTCGTCACCCCGGACGGGATCGTCGACGGAACGCTCGCCGAGCGATCGCCCCGGATCGTCGCCGAGGGCCGGACGTTCAGCTACGTCCTCCACGATGGCGAAACGACCGGTCGGCTGCGGATCACCGTCACCCAGAACGACGTCCGGGCGATCCAGCTCGCCAAGGCCGCCCTGTATGCCGGTGTCCGGCTGCTGATGGACCACGCCGGGATCGAGACGGTCGACGAGATCCGCCTGGCGGGAGCATTCGGCAGCCAGATCGACCCGTTCCACGCGATGGTCCTCGGGCTGATCCCCGACGCCGACCTGGCCCACGTGAAGGCGGCCGGCAACGCGGCCGGGACCGGCGCCCTGATCGCGTTGCTCAGCGCCGCCGCGCGGCGCGAGATCGAGGCGGTCGTCCGGCGGGTCGAGAAGATCGAGACCGCCGTCGAGCCGCGGTTCCAGGAGCATTTCGTTGACGCGATGGCCTTCCCCCATCGAACGGCCGCCTATCCTCATCTGGCGGCGGTGACGGAGCTTCCGACCCGACGGCCCGGCACCGGCGGCGGTCGGGCCGATGGCAGCGGGCGCAGACGACGGGCGGTCGTGACGGCCGCCAAGGAGGACCGATGACGGACACGACGCCGCGCCTGCGGACCGGCGGTCGAGCCGGTCGCCAGGCCGCCCGGGCCAGCCACCACATCGCCCGGGTCCCGTTCCTCACCCGGACGCTCGCTCCGTTCGAGGTCCTGAACGAAGAGGGTCTCGCCACGATCGAAGAGAACGCCGACACGATCCTCGAGCGGGTCGGGCTCGAATTCCGCGGCGACCCGGACGCCCTCCGACTGTTTCGCGAGGCCGGCGCCGATGTCCAGGGCGAGCGGGTCCGTTTCCCGCGCGGGATGTGCCGCAAGATCGTCCAGGCAACGGCACCGCCGGTCTTCACCCAGTACGCCCGGAACGAGGCGAACAGCGTCCAGATCGGGGGGACGGCGACGGTCCTGGCCCCGAACTACGGCTCGCCGTTCGTCCGCGACCTCGACAACGGCCGGCGCTACGGCACGATCGAGGACTTCCGCAACTTCGTGAAGCTGGCCTACTCGTCGCCCCATCTCCACCACAGCGGCGGGACCGTCTGCGAGCCGGTCGACGTGCCGGTCAACAAGCGCCACCTCGACATGGTCTATTCGCACATCCGCTACAGCGACAAGCCGTTCATGGGCTCCGTGACGGCTCCCGAGCGGGCACGCGACACGGTCGAGATGGCCCGGATCCTCTTCGGGGCGGACTATCTCGAAGACCACGCCGTGATCCTGTCGCTCATCAACGCGAACTCGCCGCTCGTCTGGGATGCCACGATGCTCGGTGCCGCGCGGGCCTACGCCGAGGCGAACCAGGCGACGCTCCTGACGCCGTTCATCCTGGCCGGCGCGATGGCCCCGGTCACGGCCGCCGCCGTCTGCGCCCAGACGCTCGCCGAGGCGCTCGGCGGGATGACCTTCGTCCAGCTCGTCCGACCAGGCGCGCCGGTCGTGCTCGGATCGTTCGCCAGCTCGATGTCGATGCAATCCGGCGCGCCGACCTTCGGGACGCCGGAGCCGGCGCTCGTCCTGTACGCCATGGCCGCCCTCGCCCGCCGGCTCGGCGTTCCGTTCCGGTCGGGGGGCAACCTCTGCGCGTCGAAGATCGCCGACGCCCAGGCCGCCTACGAGTCGGCGGCGACCTTCGGTCCGACGATCCTCGCCGGCGTCAACTTCGTCCTCCATGCCGCCGGCTGGCTGGAGGGCGGTCTCGCGGTCGGCTACGAGAAGTTCGTGATGGACGCCGACCAGTGCGGCATGGCCGCGGTCTTCGTCAAGGGCATCGACATGTCGGAGAACGGCCAGGCCGTCGACGCGATCATCGACAACGGTCCGGGCCAGCATTTCCTCGGGACTGCCCACACCCTCGCCAACTTCGAGACCGCGTTCTACCGCTCGGAGATCGCCGACAACAACAGCTTCGAGCAGTGGCAGGAGGACGGCAGCCTCGACGCCGCCCAACGGGCGAACGCGATCTGGAAGCGGATGCTCCGCGAGTACGAGGCGCCGCCCCTGGACGAGGGGATCGACGAAGCGCTCCAGGAGTTCATCGCGAAGCGGAAGGCATCGATGCCGGATTCCGAGGTCTAGCTTGGCCCGGCTCCAGGCCCGCCGGCGCGGGCTGGACGAGGCGTCGCGGGTCGCGTTGCAGGGCGTCCTCGCGGACCCGATCTTCGAGCTCCTCCCGCTCAAGAACCTCGCCGACCAGGTGCCGCACCTGCCGCCCGGTGCGCGCGTCTCGGTGACGGCGTCGCCGGCCAAGGGGATCGACGCGACGGTCGACTGGGCCGCCCGCCTCCAGGCGGACGGCTTCCGGGCGATCCCGCACCTCTCCGCCCGGATGGTCCCGGACCGGGCGAGGCTCGCGGAGTTGCTCGCGCGTGCCCGCGGTGCCGGCCTGACCCGCG
>DASUPH010000072.1:0-15821 GCA_036276275.1 Candidatus Limnocylindrales bacterium | reverse complement strand
GCCGACGATGTCGGCCGTCGGACCGGGCGCCTTCTCGATGATCTGGCTGAGGTATTTGCCGAGACCGTCGTGGGTCATCCCGCGCTCGACCTTGACGTCGAGCTTGGGGACCTGCTGGAAGACGTACGTGTTGTTCGGCTTCGTGTAGATCGCCTCGGACAGGTCCTTGCCGACCTTGTTCTTGTCGATGTCGAAGGCCGCGACGAACTCGATGTCGCGGACGTGATAGCCGCCGAGCTCGACGTGCATCAGGCCCGGGACGGTCTCGTCCGGCCTGGCGTTCTCGTAGTAGTAGCGGCCCTGGACGAGGCTGCTCGCGCAGTTGCCGACGCCGACGATCGCGACCCGGATCTTCTTGCCCGGCCGGCGGCCGTTCGATGCCCTGGCGGCGGCGCCGTTCGCACTCGAGCCGTTGCTGCCGTTGGTGGTGCTCACGGGTTCTGCTCTCCTCCTGGAGTGGTGCCGGTTTCCGGCGGGTTCTGGCGCATGACGTGGACGATTCGCTGGATGGTGGTGACCGTGGCGAGGACCGCGACGAGCCCGAGCGAGACGGCCAGCGCCGGCCGGCCGGCCCACCACGGGTCGACCGTGCCGAAGACCGTGACGGGCCGGACGATCCCACCCCACGCGCCGGTCAGAAGGAGGCCGATCGTCACGATGATCATGCGGACCTCGCGCGGAGCGATGCCGACGTTCGCCATCTTCGTGCCGGGCGTGAAGCCGAGGCTCTCGGACTTCGCCCGGGTGTAGCTGACCATGAACGACGCGGCCATCGCCGTGCCGGCGAGAAACGTGCCCGGCGTGAAGCCCGCGTAATGCGAGGCGACGATGATCCCCAGGTAGACGACGGCCTCGCCGGCCCGGTCGAAGACCGAATCGAGGAAGGCGCCGAGGCGGCTCACCCGGTTTGTCGCTCGGGCCAGGGCGCCGTCGAACAGGTCGAAGACGCCGCCGAAGATGACGAGCAGGCCCGCGGCGATCCACGCACCGAAGCCGGCCGCAACGCCCGCCGCGACCGAGATCCCGAACCCGAGGATGGTCAGGGCGTTCGGGGTCAGGCCGATCCGGCCGAAGGCGAGGGCGACCGGCAGGGCGAGGCCGCGGACGCGGGCGCGCAGCTCCGGGCTGACCAGGGAGCCGATCACGACGCGGCCCGCTCGCGATCCGTGTCGTCGCCGGCGGGCACCGCCAGGGCGAGGATCTCCGCCTGACGTGCGGCGAAGGCGTCGAACGCCTCGCGGAGCAAGCGGCAGAACGTCTCGCGCCCGCTGCGGCGGGTCACGACGAGCCCGGCCGCCCGGAGCCGACCGACGTGCCACGACACGAGCGGCTGCGACAGGCCGACCTGGGAGACGAGCTCCGCGACCGTCGCCTCGCCGTGCGCCAGGCGACGGACGATCCGGAGCCGGTTCACGTCGGCGAGCGCCTTGTGGACGAGCCGCAGCTCGCGCAGCTCCTCGGGCTGGAGGACGGCGTTGGCGATCGTGCTGCGAACGTGAGCGCGGGAGGGGCTCAGGGGTGTCTCCTGGAATCGCGGGGTTGGATCAACCGCGGTTTATATCAATGGAGGTTGATCCTACGCACCCATCCGCGGCGATGTCAAGACGGCGGCGGCGGTCGCCGATCCGCACCGTGCCGAACGACGACCTCGGGATTGGCTATCTCGAATGCCTCAGGACGGCAGCCGGACCCAGCAGAGCTGGAGTGGCTGCGCATCGAAGAAGCCACGGACGTAGACGAGCAGGTTCCCATGGACGACCGGGCGCTCCAGGCCTTCCTGTTTCCCCGCCGGGACGGCCTCGATCGTGACCGGTCGGTTCGATCGCAGGTCGTACACCACCAGATCGGTGTCATCGTCCCGCCACGCAGCGACGAATCGATCGCCGGCAGATGGATCGTTGGCGCGCGTGGACAGCTCGGCCAACGGAGACTCGGTCAGACCCGGCTGGTCGATCGACGCTCGCTCGAGGACACCCGCGTCGAGGACGTTCCGATCGACGTGCTTCCAGATGGCGGTCGAGCCGGTGATCGCCGGCCAGGTTGCATGGCCGAGATGATCGAGGTTTCGCACGCGCGCGCTCCCATCGAGCTCGAGGAGCTTGACGTGGAACGCGACCTCCGGTTCGTCGTGTTCCACGGTCGCGAACACGACGTGCTGATCGTCGTCGGCGAGCGTCGGAAACCAGTACTCCGTGTTTCGCGCATCGGAAGACACCAGGACATCCGTCGTGGCGGTGGCGATGTCGTAGCTCAACAACTGGAATTGCAGACGTCCGCTGGCGTGGTGGACGGTGGTCCACACCAGCCGTTCGTCGTTCAGCGCCATGAAGGGCAAGGGTGGCGTTGGCTCGCCATCCTTCCAATCGCTTTGGTCGATCAGAACCGGCGTGGCGCCGATCGTCGGCAGGAGCCACAACCGGAACCCGTTCTCTCCGTACAGACGACGATTCGACTCCGCGAAGGCATATCGGCCCCCGTGGACAGTCAGGAGGTCGATGGTCGAATCGCGGTTCGGGTTCTGGAATACGATCTCGGGCGACGCTGCGTCGGGGACATAGCGGTAGAGATCGGGCGCCGTGGACGGGCGCTCACCGCCGCGAGACCAGACAATCTCCGTGCCATCGGTCACGGCGTCCAGCAGAGGCGTTGTGAACTCCCGCGGGATCTCATGGATCGCGAACGCATCAGGCGGTGGCAGCGCACTCGCGCTCCCACCGTGCGAGGCGCTCGGGATGGGCGGACCGGAAGGACGCGTCGCGCTCGGCGGTGGCGTGCTTGTACAGGTCAGGACCAAGAGTGAAGCCGCGGCGAGGGCACCGATCTTCCGCACCGCTGCCCTCACGCCGGGTGGATCACCAGAGGATGTACTTGTGATGCGTCCAGACCGTGTAGAAGACTGTGCGGGCAGGATCCGTATAGTGCCCGTCGCCTCCACCGTAGCCCGCCGACCCGTCGTCATATGTGGTCGTCGGCTGGCTGTTCGCATACGTCCCGTCCCAGACTGTGTCCCAGCCGTCGGCGACGACATAATGACCAGCCCCGTCGTGGACAGACGGCCAGCTGACCAGGTGATAGGTGGCGCCAGCA
Source organism: Candidatus Limnocylindrales bacterium (assembly GCA_036276275.1). Lineage (GTDB taxonomy): Bacteria > Chloroflexota > Limnocylindria > Limnocylindrales > CSP1-4 > CF-46. The sequence continues at coordinate 12,734 of DASUPH010000072.1, read as the reverse complement.
TCATGGGGCGCCACATTCTCTACCTGTGGCATCTGATAGCTACCGACGTCCGTCCGAAGCTTGTTGTGCCAGTCCCTTCCCGCGGCGACCTGGGTGCCCGACAGCAGGTAGTAGCTGTAGATGAAATTCGATGGGCGATGGCCATCGGTCGCTGAATTCAGGCCGACTTTCTCATGCGAAATGTCCGTCTGACCATTGGCGTCAGTCGCGGTCCAGTGATCGCTGATGTACTGCTGCGTGTATTTGTTCGAGCCGGAGGCCATCTTCCACGCGTAGTTCGCGACGACCTGCACGGACGCCGGCCCGCAGAAGTAGTTCTTGGTCTGATGTCGGTAGTAGGTGGTCAGGTACGCGTAGTACGGGAGACACACCAAGTTCTCCGGGGTGACCGAGCGATTCTGAGTGCTTCCCTTGACCCCAGCGAACGCCGGAGCGATGTTCGGGCACGCCGCCACGCTGGCACCGCGCATTCCCGACCGCATGCGCCGTTCCTCGTCGCGCGCGACGGCCAGCTTGAGGTCGATGATCTTCTGCTCGGCCACTGTCGGAGGCACGAGGGTGCCGACTGGGGCGAAATCGGCTCCGTCTGAACCTGCATCCGCATCCGCCGCCGTGGCCGTTTGGGCGCTCATCAGCAGGCTGGCGGCGGCGATCAGCAGTGCCCCGGCGACGGAACGGATACTGGCCGATGACCCTCGACCTGATCGATCTCGACGCAACATTCCGTCCCCCTTCCCGATTCTGACCTGCGGCTGATGGTACGAGTCTCGCGGGCGACATGCGCTGTCAACCTGCGGACTCGGTCCGCCGGATCTTCGGCGGGTACCCTCCCTCCATGAGCCGGTTCAGCGCCTGGAGCCTTCTCGCGGTCTTCGGGATCGGCGTGTTCCTCGCCGGCCTCGAGCTCATGATCACGGCGACCGCGCTGCCGTCGATCCTGCTCGATCTCGCGACGACGGACCAGCTCGGCAAGCCCGCCTTCTCCGAGCTCCGCCACGCCTCGTGGATCGTCAACGGCTATCTCCTGGCGTATGTCGTCGCGATGCCCCTGGCGGGTCGCGTGGCCGACGTGTGGGGCACGCGCCGGCTGTTCCTCGTCGCCCTCGTCGTCTTCATCGTCGGATCCCTCGCCGCGGGGCGCGGCCAGTCGATCGACGAGCTGATCCTCGGGCGCGTCATCCAGGGGATCGGTGGCGGCATCCTCGTGCCCGTCGGCACGGCGGCCGCCTCGCACCTGTTCGACGGCCACGACCGGCCGAGGGCGCTCGGGATCATCGGCGCCCTGACGTTCCTCGGCATGGCGGCCGGCCCCTTCCTGGGCGCCGCGCTCCTCGGCGGGCTCGACACGGCCGGCAGCCTCGAGCGACTGGGCGTGGCACCGGGGACGGCGCTCCACGACGCCCTGGCCCCCGCCTGGCGCTGGGTGTTCTACATCAACGTCCCGATCGGGCTGGCCGCCCTGTTCGTGGCCTGGGCCGCGTCGCACGGCTGGGAGACGCCCCGCCGTCCTGCCGGCGTCGATCTCGTCGGCGCCCTCGTCTGGAGCATCGCCCTCGCCGCGGCACTCGGGGCGACGACCCTGATCGGCATCACCGACCTGGGTGGGCTGGACCCGCTCCAGCTCGGCGCCGCCCTGGCGGTCCTCGCGGTCGTCGCCAGCCTCGTCACGATCGTTCGCGGGCTCCGCCGTCCCGATCCCTTCCTGGATCCGCGTCTCTTCGGGAGCGTCGCATTCTCGTCGGCCGCGCTTGTCTCGCTGCTCACCGGTTTCGCCTTCGCGACGGCGATCATCGGTGGCGCGGTGTTCGTCGACCGCGTCCTCTACGGCGGGCCCGACGACCAGCGGCTGGCGCTCGGCGCCCTCGCGGCCGCAACTGCGCTCGGCGCGCTCGTGTCCGGCTTCGCGGTCCGCGTCCTCCCGCTCCGGCTCGTCACGCTGGCCGGCCTCGTCCTCAGCGCGGCCTGCCTGTGGCTGATGTCGCGCTGGACACCGGCCGTCGGGATCCGTGAGGTCGCGCTCGTCCTCGGGGCGTTCGGCTTCGGGTTCGGATTGACGGTCACGCCGCGCTCGACGGCCGCGGTCGAGAGCGCCGGGCGAGCGTCGTTCGGGATGGCGTCGGCGATCGTGACGGTCGCCCGGATGGTCGGGATGGCGATCGGGGTCGCGATCCTGACCGCCTATGGCTCGACGACGATCGATCGGCTGTACGACCGCCTCTTCTCGGCGGCCAATCCCGACGGCTGGAAGGAGGTGATCCCGGCCGAGCTGCGCGACCGCCCCCTCCGCGACGGGCTCGTCGTCAACGCCCTCGAGGCGTGGGCCGCCAACGAAGCGTCCGGGATCCTCGTGGGGATGTTCCTCGCGGCCGGTGTCGTCACGATCGTGGCGATCCCGCCCGGGCTCACCCTCACGCGGCGGACGCGTATGCTTCCGGCCGAACCGACCGCGGCTGGCGCGGTCGGAGCTGGAGGCACGGGCGGGCGGGATGGCCAGGACGAGCTCGAGTCGACGATCGCCCTCTGACCCGAAGCGGCCCAAGCCGCATGCGACCCGCGGGCATCGCCCGCACGCCCACGACCCGCACGACATCGAACCGGCAGCGGAACGCCAGACGGGCCGCTCGCCGGTCGCCGCGGCCTCCGACACGAACCGGACGGTCACGTCGATCGGCGCCCGCAAGCCCGGTGCGGTCCGGATCGTCGCGTGTCGGGACGGCAAGAAGACCGAGTCGACCGACCTCGGTGACGTCAAGAAGCTCCTCGCCCAACCCGGGACCAACCTCTGGATCGACCTCGCGGAGCCCGACGACGACCAGGTCAAGGAGGCGGCCGAGACCCTCGGCCTCCACCCACTCATCGCCGAGGACATCGCCGAGCGGAACCAGCGGTCAAAGGTCGAGACGTTCGACGAGATCGTCCATGTCGTCTTGTTCGCCCTCCACTACGACGGCGGCGAAGCCGCGGTCTCCGAGGTCGACTTCGTGCTCGGAGAGCGGTACCTGCTGAGCGCCCACGACGGGACGCTGGGCTCGTCGACGACGGCGGCCCTCCGGTTCGGCGTCGAGCACGCCCTGACGAAGGGTCCGGACTACCTGTTCTACGCGATCGCCGACACGATCGTCGACGGCTACTTCCCGGTGCTCGACGAGATCGGCGACGACATCGACGGCCTCCAGGACCGGGTCATGGAGTCGGCCTCGGGCGACACCCTCCAGCGGCTCTTCGCCCTGAAACGCGAGCTGAGCAACCTCCGCCGGGCGACCTCACCGGCTCGCGAGATCTTCAACCAGCTGACGAACCGCGAGATCGGGGCGATCGACCAGGCCCACATCGTCTACTTCCGCGACGTCTACGACCATCTGATCCGGGTCACGGACGAGCTCGATAACTACCGCGACCTCGTGTCGGGCACGCTCGACATCTACGTCTCGATCGTCAACAACGACCTGTCCCGGATCATGAAGCGCCTGACCGGCGTGACGGTCATCCTCGCCGGGATCGGGGCGATCGCCGGCATCTTCGGAATGAGCGAGGCCGGCGCCGCGTTCCAGGGCCTCGAGGCCGTCGGTTTCTGGCTGGTGACCCTGTTCGTCGTCATCCTCGCGGTCGCCGCTGCGGCATTCCTCCGCAAGATCGACTGGATCTGATGGCCGCCCGCCGGATCCGGGCGGGACTGATCGTGCTGGCGATGCTGATCGGGTCGTGCGCGAGCCAGCCGTCGCCCGAGCCGACCCCGCCGACGGCGATCGCCCAGGGCCAGGGCTTCGTGCTCGCGATGGCCTTCCCGGCCGACCACTTCGCGCCGGGCGACGCGATCGACGTCAAGACGACCCTCGCGTGGATCGGCCCCGCCCCGAACGTCACGGTGTGGGGATCCGGGATGGGCCCAATCGGCTTCATGTTTGAGGAGCTGACCGGGCGGCATCGGATGATGGGTGGCGCGATGACGGCCGATTGCGTCCGACACCCGTTCCCCCAGGGCGTCACCGCCATCCCGTTGACAAAGAGCGGCGGCTGGACCGGCGACGATCCCGACGCGGTCTTCTACTCGTCGTTCTATGCCGACCCGCAGCTCCACCTGCCGGCGGGCCGCTGGCGGATCACCGCGGAGCTGGACGGCACGCTGGCCGAGTGCGCGATGGACGCGCCCGGCGTCTCACTCAAGGCCGTGCTGGAGATCGGGGTCGGCTAGGCGCAGTTCACCGGGTGGGGGACCGGATGGGCCGCCTTGTGGTCGGTGCCGACGACGGCGACGAAGTCGGCCACGAGCATCGTCTTGCCCGGCGTGCCCTTGGGGCCCTCCGAGGTCTGGAGATAGAGCTTCTCGGTCGTGGCGCTGAACGGTCCGTCGAGGTTCAGCTGGTGGAGCCGGACCGACGTGATCTCGTACAGGAACAGCAGGTCGTCGCTCGTGTAGACCTCGACCGGCATGCCGACCATCGACTTCGGACCGCCGTTGCGCTTCAGGATCGCCCGCTCGTAGATCGGCCCGAACATGCCGTCGCGGGCGTGGGCATAGATGTAGGTCGCCTTGCCGGAGCCCGGCTGGAAGAGCTCCTTGATGTACATCGCGACGTTGCACGCGGGATACGTGTTCGCGGTGCCCGCGGGCCGGATCACCGGCAGGTCGATGCCGAGGGCATCGACAACGACCCGGGTCGCGACCCTGTCGGACGGCGCCGCCGACGGCAGGAGCGACGGGAGGACGCTGGCCAGCGGTGGCAGGGTCGGGAGCGGCAGGCTCTGGCCGGGGTTGGCCGTGACGATCGTCGGTTCGGCCGTATCGAGCGGCGTCGCCTGGGCCGAGCCGCCGTAGTTGAGCAGGCCCGCGGCGATCAGCGTCACTCCGGCCGCCGTCAGGACGGCCGGCAGGAGGCGTTCGCGGAGCAGATTGACGGGGGAGCTCACGGGATCGGCATCCTAGCAGCGGCCCGCCGGACGCGCCCCGACCTGCTCGTACTGGTACCCTCGGCCGGCATGAAAACCGGTGTCGCGATCCTGGCCGGCCTGCTCGCCGGCGTCCTCGTCGCCGCCGGTGTGCTGGCAGCGTTCGTCTTCGTGGGCCCGGACCCGGTCGGGCTCCGTCCCACGCCATCGCCGACCGCGTCCGTCGCGCCATCACCGTCGGCGTCGGCCGGCCCGTCCGCGTCGATCGGTCCTTCGGCGTCGGCGCCGTCGCCGAGCGGGAGTGGCGGTGTCCAGACCGGGTTCCACGTCGGCGAGACCGCGCCGCCGCTCGTCGTGCCCCAGGTCGGCGGCGGGACGATCGACCTCGCGGCGCTCCGCGGCTCGGCGGTCTGGGTCAACTTCATGCAGACGAGCTGTCCCGAGTGCATCGATGAGTTCCCGCGGATGAACTCGTTCAAAGCTCGCTACGGCGACAAGGGCCTCGTCATCGTCGCGGTCGACGTGCGCGAGGACGAGGGGACCGTGGCCACGTTCGCGAACCGGCTGGGCGCGACATTCCCGATGGGTCTCGACACCGACGGCCATGCCCAGCAGGCGTGGGGCTTCCTCGCCATGCCGGTCCACTTCTGGATCGACCGCGAGGGGATCGTCCGGGCCGGCGCCCTCGGCGGCATCGGACCCGACGTGATGGCGGAGAGCCTGCGGACGATCCTGCCGGGCGTCACGATCACTCCGTAGGCCCGTCCCCTCGACTGTCTTCCTGCCAATGGTTTCCTGGCGGATCGCGCCCGCGCCTCCGGCGCCCGACAGGCGCCGATTCCTGGCAGCTTTCCTGTCAGATGGTCGCCGGCCGGCGCAGCAGCCGGCACATCAACCCGATTCCGGCGGCTGTTGCTCGACTGGCGATCATCTGGCACGCGGAGAGTGGCGACTGCGCTCGCCAGAGCCGTCATCGACCTCGACCGGAACGCCGGTGCTCGCCAGGGCATCAATTGGCAGTAAGGCGGTGGAGTGCCTCTACGATGCCGGCCGGTCGATCAGGACAGCTTCTGGATTGAAGACTCGTCGTCGCATTCGATAGCGATCGGGGCGGACCGCGACGGCGAGCTCGGTGAGCCGGTCATCGCCGCCGTGAAACCGCGCGCCAGTTCGCGGGCCGTCCACGCGTTTCCAACGTTCGGGCAGGGTCGCGAGCAAGGCACCCCGCGGCCCAAGGACCTGGCACTCCACCGACAGCGAGCTGCGGGCGCTCCAGAGCCGTGGTCGGAGGCCCTCGACGTCCGACCAGGAGACTGAACCCGGCGCCCGCCCGTCGGGGCGCTCCGCCTCCCAGGCGAGCCCGAGTCGATCTACGCGCAGTGTCGTCCTCGGACGCCAAAGGGCGTGCAGTCGTCCGCGGGGCCCGGCCAGGATCAACACGAGCCCGATGACCAGCGGGCCGACCCAGAGGAGGCCGCCCAGACTTGACATCCGGCCGCCGACACCGATCGTCCAGGAACCCGTGACGAGCCAGTAGACAGCGAAGCCCGCGAAGAACCAGATGAGGGCGACGGTGAGCAGGATCTGGAGGGCGTGCCCGACCTCGGCCTCGCGCTGGATGTAGGTGCCGACGGCTCGCGACGCGCGAACGTCGGTCGTGTCATGGACCGCCCGGAGCGGCACGGCTACCCTGCGAGCGCGTTCGCCGCGTCGCCGATGATCCCGAGGATCAATCCCGGGAAGAGGCCGAAGAGGATCGTCAGCGCGGTCGCTGCCGCCAGCCCGCCCCAGAGCAGGGCGCCGTGCCGGAGCGCCGGCGCCTCCGACACCGGGTCGCGCATGAACATGTAGACGACGACGCGGAGGTAGTAGAACGCCGCCGCGGCCGCGTTCAGGACGAGGAGGACCGCCAGGAAGCCGACCCAGCCGCCGGCTTCGACGGCCGACTTGATCAGCAGGAACTTGCCGAAGAACCCGGCCGTCGGCGGGATCCCGGTCAACGACAAGAGGAACAGCGCCATCAGGAACGTGAGCGCCGGCTCGCGTCGGACCAGGCCGGCGAACGTGTTGAGGTTCGACGTCACGCCGGCCCGTTTCTGGAGCGCGGCGATCACGGCGAACGCCCCGAGGTTCATGAACGAGTAGGCGGCCCCGTAGAAGAGGAGCGCCTCGAGACCGCTTGCCTGGCCGCCGGCATACGCCGCCAGCCCGACCAGCATGTAGCCCGTGTGGGCGATCGAGCTGTAGGCGAGCATCCGCTTCACGTTGTCCTGGGTCAGGGCGACGAGGTTGCCGAGCGTCATCGTCGTTGCCGCGAGGACGATCACGACCGGCAGCCAGTCCGCCTTGAGCGGCCCGAGCGCCTCGACGAACAGGCGCAGGATCAGGGCGAAGGCCCCGACCTTCGGGCCGACCGACAGGTACCCGGTGACCGGCGTCGGCGAGCCCTGGTAGGCATCGGGCGTCCAGTAGTGGAACGGGACGGCCGCGATCTTGAACGCGACGCCCGTCGTCATGAAGGCGAAGCCCATCGCGAGGCCCGGGCTGAACGGCGTGGCCCCGGTCGTGACGCTCGTCAGGGCGCTGGCCACGTCGGCCACGCGGGTCGAGCCGGTCAGGCCCCAGACGAAGGCGAGCCCGAACAGGAAGATCGCCGAGCTGAACGAGCCGAGGAGGAAGTACTTGATCGCGCCCTCGGTCGAGTAGCCGTCCGACTTGTGGTAACCGGCGAGGAGATACCCGGGCAGGACCATGAGCTCGAGGCCGACGAACAGCAGGAGCAGGTCGGCCGAGGCCGAGATCAGCATCGCCCCGCACATCGCGAACACCAGCACGGTCGCGAACTCGGCGACCGGCAGGCCCCGCGGCACGAGGTAGTCGGGGGCGAAGACGATCGTCATCGCGATGATCGAGATGAAGAGGAGGTCGAGGAACGTCGTCAGCGCGTCGAGCTTGTAGGCGCCGCCGAACGCGGTCGTCGGGTTGGCCGTCGCGTCCGCGCCGGTGCCGATCGTCATGGCCGCGGTGATGGCGAGCCCGGCGAGCGCCACGAAGACGGTGACCGTCGTCCGGCCCGGCACGATCAGGTCGGCGACCAGGATCGCGATCGCGGTCCCGACCGCGAGGATGAACGGCGCGATGACCGTCAGGTCGTGGGCGTTCACGTCGCCGCCTCGACCGGCTCACCGGTCTCGCCCTGTCCGGTGAGGTCGATCCGGGCGACCCAGATCACCCGACCGATGACGTACAGGATCGGGAGGGCGACGAGGATCAGCCGGGTCTGGGGCGCGATCGCGACCGGGCCCTCCCGTGCCGCGTCGGCGAGGACGTTGACGACCGATCCCCGGACCAGCTCGAGCACGAGGCCCGGGAAGAGCCCGAAGACCACGACGAGGGCGGCCAGCGGGGCGAGGGTCAGGATCTCGGTCGGCGTCATGTCGGTCAGGTGCTGGCCGAGGCCCTTGAAGAAGGCCGACAGCTCGCCGAACGCGACCCGCTGGAACATCCAGAGGAGATAGCCCGCGGCGAGGATCATGCACAACGTCGCGATCGCGGCCACGATGGGCGAGAACTGGAACGCCCCGACGAGGACGAGGAACTCGCCGACGAACCCGGACAGGCCTGGCAGGCCGCCGGAGGCGAAGACGAAGAAGCCGAGGGCGACGGCATAGACGGGCATGACGGCCGCCACACCGCCCATTTTCGCGATCGTCCGGTCGTGGGTCCGCTCGTAGATCACCCCGACGAGCAGGAACAGGGCGCCCGTGATCAGCCCGTGGTTGACCATCTGGAGGATCGCCCCGTTCATCCCCTGGCTGTTGAACACGAAGATTCCGAGCGTCACGAAGCCCATGTGGCTGACCGAGCTGTAGGCGACGAGCTTCTTCAGGTCCGGTTGGACGAGGGCCACGATCGCGCCGTAGATGATCGCAATCAGGCTCAGGACGATGATCGCCGGGGCGAAGGTGTGGGCGGCCCCGGGGAACAGCGGCAGGGCGAAGCGGATCAGCCCGTACGCGCCCAGCTTCAGCATCACCGCAGCGAGGATCACGGAGCCGGCCGTCGGGGCCTGGACGTGGGCGTCCGGCAGCCACGTGTGGAACGGGAACATCGGGACCTTGATCGCGAACGCGAGGAAGAACGCGAGGAACGCGAACACCTGGAGCGTCGGGTCGAAGCCGAATCCCCGGAGCCTCTCGAAGTCGAAGGCGCCGGTCCAGCTGCCGCTGGCCGCCTGGAACGCGAACGCCGTCGTCAGGATCGCGACGAGCATCAGGAGCGACCCGACGAGGGTGTAGAGGACGAACTTGATCGTCGCGTAGATCCGGTTCGCGCCGCCCCAGATCCCGATGATCAGGTACATCGGGACGAGGACGATCTCCCAGAAGATGTAGAAGAGGAACGTGTCGAGGGCGACGAACACCCCGATCATCCCGACCTCGAGGATCAGGAACGAGATCATGTACTCCTTGATCCGTTCCTTGATCGGCGAGAACGAGGCAAGGATGCTGATCCACGACAGGGTCGTGGTGAGGACGACGAGGATCAGGGACAGCCCGTCGATCCCGACCTTGTACTGGATGCCGAACAGGGGGATCCAGTCATGGCTCTCGATCAGCTGGAACGGGCGCGGCGAATCCGGGCTGAAGGCCAGCAGGAGGAGCAGCGAGAACATCCAGGCGACGAGGCTCGCGCCGAGGGCGATGATGCGGGTGTAGCGGCCCGGGGCGATCGCGACCAGGACCGCCCCGACGAGGGGCGTGAAGGTCACGATCGACAGGATCGGGACGTCGGCGATGTTCATCGCCCGGCGGTCTCCATCAGCGGGCGGCCAGGACGAGGAACGAGCCGGCCATGACGATCAGGCCGATCGCGATCCCGAGGGCGTAGTTCTGGACGCGACCCGTCTGGACGCGGCGGAGCTCCCGGCCGGCGCCGACGGTCGCCGTCGCGATGTCGTTGACGGTGTCATCGATGACCCGCCGGTCGAACCACCAGAAGAACGCCGCGATCCGGCCGCCGATGACCATGAAGAGGAGGTGGTTGAGGTCGTCGAACCACCACTTGTTCAGCGACGCGCGATAGAGGAAGGGAACGCGGGCGGTGAGGGCGCGGACGCGTTCGTGGTTCGGGCGGAAGCGGATCGAGCCGAGCTCGGCGCCGAAGAGGCGCCACGCCGCGACCATCCCGATGACGGCCACGGCGACGCTGCCGAGGATCAGGGCGCCGTCGATGCCGAAGATCTGGAACTCGGCCTCCACTCGGCCGAGGAGCTCGTGACCGTGCTCGAAGACGGGCTCCAGCCAGCCGGCGAGCAGGCCCGGGCCGTGCAGGCCGAGCAGCGGCCCGAGGGGCGGCCCCGGCAGCGAGAGGATCAGCCCGAGCACGATCGAGGGGATCGCCAGCAGCCACAGCGGCGTCGTCATCACGCTCGGCGATTCGTGGATGTGCGGCTCGACGGCCGGATCGACCCGGCTCTCGCCCCAGAACGTCAGCCCGATGAGCCGGAACATGTAGAACGCGGTCATGATCGCGACCACGATCCCGATCAGCCAGACCCACTGGAAGCCGTTCTTGTAGGCCTCGCCGAGGATCTCGTCCTTGCTGAAGAATCCGGCCAGCGGCGGGATCCCGGCGATCGCGATCGCGCCGATCAGCATCGTCCGGTAGGTGTGCGGGATCTTCTTCGCAAGGCCGCCCATCCGCCGCATGTCCTGCTCCTCGTGGACGGCGTGGATGACCGAGCCCGAGCCGAGGAACAGGAGGCCCTTGAAGAAGCCGTGGGTCATCAGGTGGAAGATCGCCGCGGTGAACGCGCCGACCCCGAGCGCCGCGAACATGTAGCCCAGCTGGGAGAGCGTCGAGTAGGCGAGGACCCGCTTGATGTCGGTCTGGGTCATCGCGATCGAGGCCGCCAGGATCGCCGTGAAGATCCCGATCCCCGCGACGATGATCATCGAGTCCGGCGCGGCCGCGAAGATCGGGTTCGTCCGGGCGACGAGATACACCCCGGCGTTGACCATCGTCGCGGCGTGGATCAACGCCGACACGGGGGTCGGGCCCTCCATCGCGTCCGGCAGCCAGACGTGGAGCGGGAACTGGGCGCTCTTGCCCATCGCCCCGGCGAAGACGAGGAGGGCGACCACGAAGATCGGGATCGCCAGGACGGCCCCGGGCTCCGTCAGGGCGGCGATCGCGTCGCGGATGTTCAGGGTCCCCGTGTTCACGAAGATCGCCATGATCCCGAGGGCGAACCCGACGTCGCCGACGCGGTTGACGATGAAGGCCTTCTTGGCTGCCAGCGCCGCCGTCTGCTTGTGCTTCCAGAAGCCGATCAGCAGGTAGCTCGACAGCCCGACCAGCTCCCACGCGACGAAGACGACGAGGAAGTTGTCCGCCAGGACGAGCAGCAGCATCGAGACCATGAACAGGTTGAGATAGGCGAAGAACCGCCAGTAGCCCGGGTCGTGGCTCATGTAGCCGATCGAGTAGATGTGGACGAGCAGGCCGATCGTCAGGACGACGATCAGGAGACACGCCGTCAGGTTGTCGACGAAGAAGCCGACGGTGACCTGGAACGTGTCGGCCGGGATCCAGGTGTAGAGCTGGACGGCGTGGCCGCCTTCCTCGAACGGCGCCGCACCGAGGAGCGAGCTGAACGCGACGACCATCCCGATCGCCCACGCGATCCCGACCGCCCAGACCGGCACGAGGTGGGCCCGCTTGCCGAGACGCCGGCCCCAGACCGCGGTGAACAGGAAGCCGAACAGGGGCAGGGCGATGATCAGCGGGATCAGCAGGTCGAACATCACTGGCTCATCGCGTCGTACTCGTCGACGAGCGGCGTCTTCTTGTTGCGGTAGATCGCGATGACGATCGCCAGGCCGACCGTCGCCTCGGCGGCGGCGACGCCGATGACGAGCAGGGCGATCACCGAGCTCTTGATCGCGAGGCCGGGCACGAACGCCCCGAACGCGATGATCGTCAGGTTGACCGCGTTGAGCATCAGTTCGATCGACATCAGCATGCTGATCGCGTTGCGGCGGGCCAGGAACCCGAACATCCCGATCGCGAACAGCAGGCTCGCGAGGACCAGATATGCGTTCAGGGAGCGCGATCCACCGGCGGCCAGGGCGATCAGCCCGAGACCGACGACGAACACCGCCGTCAGTGCCGCCCCCAGGAAGACCCGGATCATTCGACCGGCTCCTCGCCGCCCGCCGGACCGCGGCCTTCCCGCTTGGCAAGGAAGACGGCCCCGATGACGGCGGCCAGCAGGAGGACGCCAACGACCTCGAACGGCAGGACCCAGTCGGCAAAGAGCGCTCGGGCGAGCTCCGTCGTGTCGGTGCCGGCCCGCTCGGCGCTCGGGTGCCAGTCGGTCGATCCGACGGCGAGGACGACGACCACGACGAGGATCACGGCGGCGATCGCCGCCGGCACGGCCTGGGTCTGGAAGACGAGCCGGCTCGGGCCCGCCTTCGTCTGGGTCAGCATGATCGCGAACAGGACGAGGACGCTGATCGCGCCGATATAGACGAGGACCTGGGCCGCCGCGACGACCGGCGCTCCGGCCATCACGTAGATCCCGGCCAGGGCCCCGAAGCAGACCATCATCGCGAGCCCGCACCGGATGATGTCGCGCATCACGACCACCGCCAGGCCCGACGCCAGCATCGTGCCGGCGAAGAGCACGAACAGGGCATCGTCCCAGGGGATCGACGTGAACGGGATCGTCGAGCCGATCGCCATCGTCCGCGTCCGCTCAGCCGTGCCCGTGACCGGCGTGGTCACCCGCGGATCCGTGGCCCGCGGTCAGGGCCGGAGCGTCGTGACCGTTGCCGTGC
>DASUPH010000071.1:0-2152 GCA_036276275.1 Candidatus Limnocylindrales bacterium | reverse complement strand
CGAGGCGTAGGATGCGCTGGCCGATCTGGCCGCAACGATCGAAGACGCGATGACATCGACCCCGCCGCCCGACGACCACGCCGTCGAGGCGTTCTGGCGCGACTACCTGACGCGAGGAAACTCGAAAGAGCGGCGCATCCGGAATGTCCTCAAGCACATCCCGCAGGGCCCGCGTTGTCGCCTGTGTGCCGCGCCGTTCGGTGGGGCCGGCGGATCGATCATGCGGCTGGTCGGCAAGAGGCCGGCCGGCCAGAATCCGCGGGTCTGCAGCAGCTGCTTCTCGTTCATCTCGACCCACCACGGCGGTGCCGAGATCGAGTGCACGATGCTCTTCGCGGACATCCGGGGCTCGACCACGATCGCCGAGGCGATGTCCGCGACGGATTACCGCCGGCTTCTCGATCGCTTCTACACGGTTGCGTCGTCAGTCGTGTTCGAGCATCAAGGGACCGTCGACAAGTTCGTCGGCGACGAGCTCATGGCGATCTTCTTTCCACTGTTCAGCAGCGATCGGCACGCGATCGGCGGCGTCGGGGCGGCGATGGACCTCCTCCGTGCGACGGGCCATGCCGATCCGGACGGGCCGTGGGTGCCGGTCGGCGCCGGCGTGCACACGGCCACGACATGGTTCGGCGCCGTCGGCGAGGGCTCCCATGTCGAGCTCACGGCTCTCGGCGACGCCGTCAACGTCGCGGCGCGTCTGGCATCGAACGCCGCCGCGGGCGAGATCCTCGTGACGAGCGACGCGGCGGCCGCGGCAGGGCTCGACCCGGCCCTCGTGCGCCGGAGCCTCGACCTGAAGGGCAAGTCCGTGGCGACGGAGGTCGTGTCCCTGACCGTCTCGGCCTAGGCAGGAAGGAGAGCGCTGGAAATGCTCAGGGGGCGGCGCGGCGTTGCCAGGCCATGGGTTCTGGACCGTCCCCGGGCGCGCCGGGAAGGGCGAAGCTCGACGCGGGGGACTGGCCGAGCGAATCGAGGATCGCGACAATCGGTTGACCGCCATCGAGGCGTCCGTCGACGGCCAGCACGTGCCGGGCATCGGGTGACCAGAATGGGTAGGACCAGTTGCCGGGGTCGGAGATCGGATGCGGGCCGGACCCATCCGGTAGGGCGACGATCACGCGGGTCTTGCCGCCGACCAGCGTGTTCAGATAGGCGATTCGTCGGCCGTCCGGCGACCACGTGGGGCCGGAGTCGTTGCCGGGGTTGCCGATGATGCGTTGCTCGGGCTTGCCATCGAGCCGAACCGTGAACAGATCCTCGCGGCCCTCTTCGGCCTTGCCGGCGCCGAACAGCAGGGTGGTCGCGTCCGGCGACCACTCGGCCATGTCGAACGCGTCGATGCGGACCTTCGTGATCTGGCGCTCACCGGTGCCGTCAACCTGGATCACGAAGATCACGGAGTACCCCGAGTAGTCCTTGACGTAGGCGATCGTCCGACCATCGGGCGAGAGGGTCGGACCCCAGTTGGACTCGGCACCGCTCGTGACCGGACGCGTCGATGACCCGTCCGTTGCGGCGATGAAGACCTGGTCGACCGTTCCGAGGGTCCTTGCATAGACGATGAATCGGCCGTCCCCCGACCAGCTCATCGGGCTCGGGCTGTGCACCATGGGATCGAGGACGATCGGGTTCCGACCGTCCACGTCGGCCACGACCACGTCCCCCCATTCCTGCCAGTTGGGGATCGAGTTCGGTTCGGGAAGACGCTTGAACGCGATCTTCGTGCCGTCCCTCGAGAACACCGGAAAGGCGTCGAGGCGTTGAGCCGAGGTCAGCTGAACGCGCCCGGAGCCATCCGGGTTTGCCATCCAGATGTGGCCGTCAGCGACGAAGGCCAGTGAGCCTGGTGCCGCGAGCCCGAAGGGCGGCGGCAGGTGTCGCTGCGATCCGACCACGAAGATCGTTACCGCGAGGGCCAGCAGGAGAGCGATCAGGAGCAGGATCGGCGCCAGCCGCGGGACAGGCTGGAGCCGGGCGGTCAGTTGCATGGGGATCCACCGTTCTGGGAGGAGCCAACCCGGAATAGGGCGGGTTCGGCTCGTCCGGGCGAGCGCCGCGTCGAGCACCGGGCTCGCTTCGGGTCCTTGGGCGCGCTCGTCGAGCCACGCCGTCATCAGCTGGTCGAACTTCTCGTCGGTGAAGCGTTCGC